>CADABS010000025.1 GCA_902786245.1 uncultured Erysipelotrichaceae bacterium | reverse complement strand
AAGAATAGAGTTGAATGGCTGCTTAAGTATTTCTATTCATGGCAGATTCATTATAAGTCAGCTATCGTTCTATCCACAAAATTGTTTACTGTTAGATATAACAATTGTGCAGGCAGGCAAAAATGTGCAGGCGGCAGGAGGTACAAAGCTGCTTGCGGCAGGAATAAGACCGAAACTGAAAGCGGCACCGGACAGATCTGAAGCACAGGTTATAACACAGGCAGAACTGCAGACAATTCTCGATAGTTATACCCCCAGAGATGATACAAATCTGCCGTGTGAAACCACTGTGATTGAACAGGTCGGAGATACATATACCGTTACGGAATCGGATGGTTGGAAATGGGAAAAGAGCGATCTTCCCAGGTTCGATGAACTTGGCAACGAATATACCTACTATGTTGTGGAAACATATCCGTCAGCAGGGTATGAAACAACATATCTGGGACTTTCCAATGGTCTGCATGATGACGATACAGCAATTATCAATAATAAATTGCTGCAGGGATCTTTGAAGATAACGAAATCGGTACTGATCAATGAATCAGCTCCGGAAACACTGGCGGAAGCCGTAAGGTCCAAAGCGGACGGAAAATATGTATTTACGGTGTTTAACGAAGATGGTACAACGCCTGCCTCGAAAATTGACGGAACGCAGATTGGAGAACTGAGTATCACGATTACCGGCGGTGTTCCGGATAAGGAATTGAGCGTATCAGGGCTGGCGCCGGGAACATATGTCGTTAAAGAAACCGAATTGGGCAATCCGAATACATTTATCGATACGTCTGCAGCCGGCTATGATGCGGCAAAAGGCGGAATTACGGTAGTTGTATCCCCGAATGATGAATCCGGAGTGCAGACTGCATCTTTCGTAAATAAATACATCGATTATGAAATTGAAATTATCAAAGTAGATGTCGGAAACCTGACCAAAAAAATGTCTGGAGCAGTCTTTGACCTCTATGGAGAAGAGGCTGTTGCGGACGGTGAAATCGGAGAAGGTGCAATGCCGATACAAAGCGGATTGACAACTTCATCTGAAGAAGAAACATTTGGTAAGGTGTCACTCGGGGCACTGGTGCCGGGTACATACTATCTGGTTGAAACAACAGCACCAGAAGGATATGTCCTGGATCCAAGACCGATGGCGATCACTGTGGAGAGCAATGGCAGAGTCAGTATTATGCAGGGAACAAGGTCAGAAACTGTTTCAGCCGTTGAATTCAAAGCGTCGCTGTCAGTGACAAACTCTTCCGGCGCTGAACTGCCTCATACAGGCGGCAGAGGCACACAGGCATATACGCTGGCAGGTCTCATCATGATCCTGTCAGCAGGCTGGCTGATGTACAGACGCAGGAGGTGGTCATAATGAAATACCATTCCTGCTGTAGAGGAAACGGACCTCCGGCACCTCATATTACAGTATTGAAAGTCAGGCAGCAGAACAGGAGGGATGGCCTATTGTAAAAGACATAATCCCTCATATACGGGGCAAGCCGTATACAGATCAGAATCAATAAATATGCTCATAGAAGCCCATATGGCACACAGTCACCCGATTTATTGATTAATAATTAGACAAAGGAATAATTATTATAAAAATGTAAAGAAATATTGGTGACAAATAAATAAAAACCAATTAAAATTTACACTGAGGTGATGCCATGTGAAAGGAGCAGGTAATTAGTTTAGGATCACTAAATCAATTATGCAGCACCAGGCGATAGATCACTGTCCTGGCTAAAAACCAACGGTCTCATTATGAATGGAGCAGAACTCCATAAAGAAAGGGAAATATGAAACATTTTAGAAAACTTATGACCCTGGTCCTCGCCATGGTCATGATGCTCGGAATGGGCATGAATGTATTCGCTGGTGACGATGATGATGTAACACCTGCAGCGACACCGACAAATCAGAGCCCCATCAGTGTAACTGGTTTGGCAGAAGACGATGTGGCACATTTTTACCACATTATTGAATGGGTCGGCGATGCTGAACAGCCTGCTGGTTCTGTCGTTGTTTCTGGCTGGAAAGTTGTTGATGTATATAAAAACGTCCTGACTGAAGCTGAATTCAAGAAGGCTTTTGTTGGAACACCGGCTGAAGGAGAAGAAGGAACAGAAGGCTACGTTGCAGCGGTTGCTCCTACAGGTATTACAGCTGATCTGGCTGGTAAGCTTGCACGCGTAGCATCGAAGACAGAACTGACACCAGCAGTAACTGTTGGTGCAGATGGTAAAGCTGAAAAGGCTGGAATCGATGCTGGTATGTACATGGTTCTCGTAACACCTAAAGATCCTGATACTGTCTATAATCCGATCTTTGTTTCCTCACAGTATAATGATCCTGATAAAGTAGCTAATGCGACTTGGGGAGTCACTACTGCAGCTACTTATGGAGACGAAGCTGCCGCAAAGAAGAGCACAGTTACTCTGAGCAAGACAGCTACAAGCGCAAATGAAGATGATCTCTGGCGCGAGGATATTACAGGTACAACGGCGCTCACTGGTACAGAATCCACAGATCTGTCCTGGACAACAACTGCTCCTGGCGATGTTCTTACCTTCACAGTAAAAACAACGATTCCTGGTTTCGGTACTGTTTATGAAAATCCGGTATTCAATGTAAAGGATACTCTGACTGCATTGACACTTGAGAAGAAGACTGACAGCACTGATTATGATGTAACAGTGACAGGCGTTGATGCTACTTACAACGACGGAGAGGAAGACAAGGCTAGTTATACGATTTCTGCTACAGATGGTGGCTATACAATTACGTTCGATCCTGGCTTCCTGCAGACTGTAATAATTCCGACAGAAATTACCATTACTTATAAAGCTAAGGTTGCTGCGGATGCTCCGAAGAATGTAAACCTCGAAAAGAACGAAGTTTCCACAGAATTCTCCAACAACCCGGAAAATGAAGATAGCAAGGGTTATAAGAAGGATACAACAAATCACTACACATTCTCCCTGGATGCCAACATCTTTGGCGGTGGTGAGGATCTGGAAGGCAAGAAGACCTCTGAACTCGTAAAGACTGGCGTAGATGCTAATGGAGAGCCGATTACCAAGACTGAAGTAGTGAGCAGCGAAATCACAAAGAGTGAGAAATGGACAAGCCCGCTGGCTGGTGCGAAATTCGCCCTGTTCACCGACGCTTCCAAGAGCGCTGAAGCTGATGCAATCCTTGTAGCAACTACGACTGGTGATGGCCGTATGGAATTCGATGGCCTTGACAGTGGTACATACTATCTGAAGGAACTCTCTGCACCGGATGGATTTGTTCGCGATACAAGAACATTCAAGGTTGTCATCGATGCGACTGTAGCGGTTGAGAACGTCACTGAGTATACTAAAGATGGTCAGGAATGGAAGTCTGAAAGCGAATACAATGCTTTGACTGATCAGACAGGATATTCTTCCTACACCTATGATACCGATATCCTGAAGAGCTATACTGTAACTGTTGGCGACAATGCTAATTTCGATGCTACGAAGAAGACCGATACTTGGACATTCACCAATGATGCAAATGAGGTTGAACCTGTCTGGACAGATGGCGGCGTTGTAGAACATCCGTTCGAGATTCAGAACACTAAGGGTGTTGAACTTCCTTCTACCGGTGGTATTGGTACAACAATCTTCTACATCCTCGGTTCGATCCTGGTTATCGCTTCTGGTGTAGCGCTTGTTACAAAGAGAAGAATGAATGCTGAATAAGCAGTTGTTCTGAAAAACAATTTGAATGATTAATTATAGAAGCCAGTCCTTTTGGATTGGCTTCTATGTTTGTTTATGCACAGATGTATGGATTTTGACGCAGCTAAAGTGAATATATGCAGATATTCAATAAAAACAGTGCTTAACAATCGTATATAATATATAAGGATATATATCGTCATATATCTGGCTGTCAATTCATGCTGAATGGCGGACAATGCTAATATTTTAAGCATGCAATCATTGAATTGATACCTCTAAAGTGATAACTTATGTGTGAGGCATTCTGTCTGTTTTTTGATGTGTATTGACCGCATCGGCATTGAATGCATGGCAATCAGTACCGCACGTTTCTGATTATATTTGACTGCTTTGTTGACGGGTCAATGATTAAGATGAAAGTGTATAACAGGAAGACTCCTTGCCAGGCATATTGCACTATGTGCATCTATGCCATTAGATTAAGGGTACTTGAACAGAGAAATGACAAAAAACAAGAAGAAAAGTGACAGACTGGTCAATCTGGGCCTCGTTGGAATACTGGTGTTAGGTCTTGCCATACTCGGCTATCCGACATTTGCGGACTGGTGGAACAGCTACCATCAGTCAAGAGCGGTTGCTTCCTATGTAAGCGCCGTCGCAAATCTGGATCCGGCTGAATATGACGCGATCATTGCGGAGGCGGAAGCGTATAATACGCGGATGGCTGAAACCGGTGTTCAATGGACTATGACCGATGCGCAGAAAGCGGAATATAACGCTGTTCTGGATATTACCGGCTCGGGTATTATGGGATATATCGATATACCCAAGGCAAACATCAAGCTGCCGATCTATCACGGGACGGATGAATCAGTTCTGCAGGTAGCGGTCGGACATCTTGAGGGAAGCAGTCTTCCGGTAGGCGGCGAAAGCAGCCACTGCGTTGTTACAGGACACAGAGGTCTGCCAAGCGCACGTCTGTTTACGGATATCGACCGTCTGACGAAAGGCGACACCTTCACGCTTACGATTCTGAACCGTACATATACATACGAAGTGTACGATCAGACAATCGTTGAGCCGACCGATCTCAGCAATCTGACGATTGAGGCTGGTAAGGATCTGGTTACGCTTGTTACATGTACGCCATATGGCGTCAACAGCCACCGTCTGCTGGTTCATGCCAGACGTATTGAAAATCCGCTTGGCGTTGCCAATGTCAATGCAGATGCGATTCAGCTGCAGCCGGTATATGTTGCACCACTGGTTGCTACACCGATGCTCTTCATCCTGCTGGTGATTCTTCTGATTTCGACAAGAAAGAAGAAGAGTACACGCGAACGGGTTACAGAATATATAGAAGAATCAATGGATGATATGAACGAAGGAGGGATCAGCCATGGTGATTAAAGGAAACAAAGTCATACGGATCGGGTTGGCTGCGTTAACAGGATTGGCAGTGGTTACGGCAGTGCCCAAGGCTGTCAATGCGATTGACCAGGAGACGAAGATAACAGTTTATCTCGCCGGTACTTCTGATACGGAGTACCTTGAAGATCTGGCGGATGCCGATGCGGCGGTTGATTTCTACCTCGTAGCGGACACAAAGGATCTCGATGGCTTTGACGCGTATTCATATACACCGTATGTGGATTTCGGCGAAGGTGCAGATCTGAGTGATTACGGCTATCTGCAGACGCTGGATACAACAGCCTGGGATAAACTGAGCCTGACAGCCGGCAAGGCAGTGCTTGCTGAGGACAGCACACTGGATCTTGAAAAGGTGACAGTGGACAAGTTCGGTGAAGGAAACACGGTCAATCTGCATTCGGGTCTCTGGCTGGCAGTACCGCATGACAAAGCCAATGACAAGGCAGAAATCACAGATGATGCGGTTACGACAAAGATCACAACAGACAGGTACGAATATGTCTACAGACCGCAGCTGTTCACACTGCCGACAAAGGAAGCCAAAGACGGTATTTCGATGAGCTCGGAAGACTATGGCGACTGGCTGACGGAACTGAATGTTGTGCTGAAGCCGGAAAGAAAAGACAGATTCGTCAAGATCGTTGTTCAGAAGGCAGTGCAGAGCTATGAACAGACAACACCGGCGACATTCGTGTTCAGGGTTGCAGCATATGCGGATTCGACAAAGGCTGAAAAGCTGTATGAAAACTATGTCGGTCTGACTGTGTCAATGAACAATTTCAGTGATAAAGCTGAATTCACGGATATTCCGGGCGGTTCCTATGTAGTTGTTACCGAAATCTACAAGGGAAGTTCTTATGATGTCACAGAAGGCACTGCAGAGGAAATCGAAAAGGATCTGAGTATTGCTACTGAAGAAACGGGCGATCCGCTGTTTGACTTCAACGACAGCTATGTTCCTTCCAGAAAGACCGGCTATGGAATCAATAACCACTTCGAAGCGTCCAAGACAACTGTCGATGGTGCAGAAAAGGTTAACTGGAAATACGCAGAGCAGGGAGGTAATGAGTAATGAAAAAACGGAATATGCTCATGGCTGCCCTGGCAGCGGTCATGGTACTGGCACTGTCGGTGCCTTCAGCACTGGCTTACTTCACAACATATACAACAGCGAAGGGAACTGTTACCCTGCACCTGAGTGACAAGACAAGGATCGTCGAAGAAGTTGATGATTCGCAGAAGAAAGTCACGATCGTCAATGAGGGTGAAGTTCCGCTCAGAGTCAGAGCGCTGGCATTCGCACCGGATGCAGTTACCGTACAGGAAAACTACGGTAACAATCCGGACTGGACAAAGGCGGATGACGGCTACTGGTACTATGGCAAGATCCTGCAGCCGGGCGAGAGCACAAGCCAGCTGATCTTCTTCCTTGATCTGACAAACGTCGAACTGGAAGAGATCAATGTTGTCGTAGTTTATGAAGCGACATACAACCTCGATAACGAGGGTGAAGCAGACTGGTCGACGGGAGGTGTGATCAATGAGTAAGCGGAATACACAGAAGAAACTGCCGCTGTTCACACTGATTCTGGCAGCTGTTGCAGTAGGACTGCTGGGATTCGGAACGATCGGCGGCGCAAGAGCAGCGCTGGAAATCTTCTCCGATGAGTACGATGCAAGAATTGACATGAAGCACATCGGCATTACGCTGAATGAATCAAATTCAGCAGACGGCTCCGGTGCAGCGCCCGTCAGTTCGAGAAACTATGAAGTCGGTTCTGAAACACTGGACGGCAACTGGGTCATGACAGGCGGCGAGCTGCTGACAGGTCTGAGAGCTGAAATCGAAGCAACAGAATCGAAGAACCTGGTTCTCGGTAAGACATACAACGAATGGCTGTCTGTAACGAATTCAAGCCAGATCGATGAATATGTGCGTGTCAGCGTTTATAAGTACTGGCAGAAAGACGGTAAAAAGGATACATCATTAGATCCTTCTCTGATCGATCTTCATTTCCTGGAAGGCAAATGGGTCATCAACCAGGATGAATCGACAAATGAAAGAACCGTTCTGTATTATACGGATGTTGTGCCGGTGGGGGGCACAACAGATCCGCTGACAGACACGCTGAAGATTACATATCCGACTGCTGCGAAGGTTACACAGACAACAGAAGTTGTGAATGGCGTTACGGTTTACACAACAACATATGACTATGATGAAGTACAGTTCGTGATCGAAGCACAGGCAGATGGTGTACAGACACATAACGCTGTTGCAGCGATCAAGAGCGCATGGGGCAAGAATGTTTCCATGAACGGTACATCCATTGATCCGGCTTCACTGAGTCATAACTGAGAAAGGGGGAGCAGATAATGAATAAATGGATTTGCAGAGCAGCCGCATTCAGTATGATGTTCCTCGCACTCGGTACACCTGTACTGGCGGAATCATATGAAGGCGGCGAAGGATACTACGTTTCCTTCGATGGCGGCAACAAGCTCGATACTAACTTCAAAGAGACAAGCACTTATGATACACTCAGCCAGCTGCAGCCTGGTGATGATGCGACATTCACGGTTGAAATCAGAAACAATTATAAAGATGAAGTCAATTACTGGATGAAGAACTCTGTCGTGGAATCCTTCGAAGATGCCAGTAAGGTCGCAAATTCCGGTGCATATGGATATGTACTGACATACTACGGCGATGACGGACAGGAAATCGAACTGTTCAACAGCTCGGCTGTCGGTGGTGAAACAGATTTCCATAACCGTCAGGGTCTGCATGAAGCGACAGAAGCACTGGAAGATTATTTCTTCCTGGATGCGATTCCCAGCGGAAAAGCAGGCAAACTTGTTCTGAATGTCGCTCTCGACGGTGAAGCAGACGGCAACGCATATCAGGATACTGTCGCAACACTGCAGATGGCATTTGCGGTAGAACTTGAATCAATTCCGACTACGCCTCCGACATCTGACCCGACAAGACTGATGCCTTATATGCTGCTGTCGGTTGTCAGCGGACTCGTAATCATGGCAATCGTATTATTCAGAATCCGTTCTGAAAAGGAAGGAGAATGAATGATATGAAAAAGCTGAGTAAAGTATTACTGGTATTCCTGCTCTTCTTCGGAATGAGCACAAGAGCCAAGGCTGCGGATGAACACTATCCGTTTACCGTGACATTCAAAGGCGGCAGCTATACAGACGGACCGGAAGTCGTCGGTACAGTGACTGTACAGTGGGACGCCGGCACACAGCAGTATGTTCTGCCTTATGATGCATTCCATCAGTTCGATGCTGCAGCAGCTTCCAACAACTCCAAATACGAGTTCAGAGGCTGGCATTATGCAGGTATCGAAGGTATCGCTACTGTCAATGAAGGCGATGCACTCGTCATCAGAGAAGATACAACACTGGTCGCAAAGTATGCACTGCCTGGTGAAAACGTAGAATATACAGTTCAGTATATCAATGCGGAAACCGGCGAAAAACTGCAGCCGGACAGAACATTCTATGGTACTGTCGGTGAAATCATCGTCGTAGCATTCACCTATTTCGAAGGCATGCAGCCGCAGGCCTATAACCTGCAGAAGACGCTGAGTTCTGATCCGAGCAGAAACATCTTCCCGTTCCAGTACAGACCGATTCCTCAGCAGGAAGAAGAACAGCAGGAAGCTGGCGGCGGCGGAAATGAAGGCGCTGGCGGCGGTAACGAAGGTGCCGGTGGCGGCGGACAGCCTGCTGGCGGAGGCGGACAGCCTGCCGGAGGCGGCGGTGAAGGTACTGTCAATCCTGACCAGGGCGGTCAGGGAGGTCAGGGCGGTACTGACGTAAATCCTGATAATGGTCAGGGCGGCCAGGGCGGCACAGATGTAAATCCTGATGATGGTCAGGGCGGTCAGGGCGAAAACATCGATGATGAGCCTACTCCGCAGGGTCAGCCGGAAGATGTAATCGATCTGGATGACGACGATACACCTACAACAAAGCCGGATGGTCAGGGTGAAAATGAAGGTGATGGCAATTCCGCAATCGATAACTTCATCAAGAACCCGTGGACTCTCTTTGGAACACTGGGCGGAGGAGCAGGTATCCTCTGGCTGCTGTGGTACTTCCTCTTCAAGCGTAAGAAGGACGAGGATGAGGACAGCAAGGAGTAATTCCGAGCCGAAACGAAACATAATGGGCAGGGTAGTATTACCTGCCCTTTGTAACGTATTCGGTACATTTCTGATTCTGGCTGTCATAGCAGCGATGGCAATACCTGCATTGCCCAGATTTACTGATTATGAAATCTACAATGTTATCAGCGGCAGTATGGAGCCGGAGATTCCGGTAGGCTCCCTGATCATTGTGGAACCGAGAGATCCGAAAACCATTGAAGAAGGTGAAATCATTGCATTTACCAGCAATGGTACGGTTGTGACACACCGTGTCGTAGATAACTTCCCCTTTGAAAGCGAGTTTATCACGAAGGGCGATGCGAATCTGGAGGAAGATCTCAGCAGTGTTTCCTATAATGATCTGATCGGATCTGTAAAGAGCCATTACGATCATCTCGGCGCTGTGCTGCAGTATCTGACAACAGCTGCCGGAAAAGTTTATCTGCTGCTGTTTGTCGCCTGCGGTGTCATGTTTCAGATTCTGGCAGGCAGACTCCGGAGTGAATGATTATACAGGAGAGAATCGAACTGATTCTCTTTTTTTTCCCGGATGCATAAGCCAAACTGATGGAAAGAAAAGGCACAACGAATTGTTCACTGCACCTGAATTGAAGATAATGAACATGCGGTATAGAATATACCGGCATGGAGGCGATGATATGACTGTACGTAAAAATGAGATTGATATGCTGCATGGACCGCTGGCGAAGAAGATACTGCTGTTTGCACTGCCTTTAGCCGCATCCAGCATGCTGCAGCAGCTGTTCAATGCGGCGGATCTTGCGGTTGTCGGAAGATTTACCAATCCTCAGGCAATGGCTGCAGTAGGTTCGAATGCATCGGTCATCGGACTGCTTGTATCTCTGTTTACAGGATTGTCCGTCGGTGCCAATGTGGCAGTCGCCAATCTGCTCGGGGCAGGACGAAGGGATGATATCAGCGATGCTGTACATACCATTATCGCAGTAGCTCTGCTGTCAGGCATTTTCCTGCTTGTGTTGGGCATGATCATTGCCAGACCCATCCTGACCCTGATGGGAGCCCCGGCTGATGTTATCTCGCTGGCGGTGCTGTATCTGCGCATATACTTCACCGGCATGCCTGCGATCATGCTGTATAACTTCGGATCGGCGATTCTCCGCTCCAAAGGCGATTCGAGAAGACCGTTTGTATCCCTGACTCTGGCAGGCATCATCAATGTCATATTGAATCTGGTCTTTGTTGTCGGTTTTAAACTCAGTGTTGTTGGTGTAGCTCTGGCAACGGTACTGTCCAACTGCTTCTCCGGCGGACTGACCGTGGTTTTCCTGATGAAAGATGAAGATGAATTCCATCTGGATCTGCGGAAGCTGCGGATCAATGGCGAATTCCTGGGACGTATCCTGAAAATCGGTCTGCCGGCCGGACTGCAGGGAATGGTATTCTCACTGTCCAATGTCGTGATCCAGTCTGCGGTCAACAGCTTCGGTGCCGACTGTATTGCCGGTATGACTGCTGCCCAGAACTTCGACTTTATTTCCTACTGTCTGCTGAATGCCTTTGCCCAGACAGTCGTAACATTCACATCGCAGAACTACGGTGCCAGGGACGCAGCCAGATGCAGAAAGGTATGGCGTATCGGCATGGCCATGGGCATCGGTCTGGACCTGATCCTGCTGGGTGTATTCCAGGCTGGCAAGCATACATTCATTCAGCTGTTTACAACGAATGAAGATGTCATCTACTACGCTATGTTCCGCTTCAATTACGCACTGGCTGTACATTTCCTGTGCGGTACGTATGAAATCACTGCCGGTGCACTGCGGGGAATGAACCGCTCCATGATTCCGGCACTGATTTCGGTATTCGGCACCTGTGCAGTGCGTCTGCTGTATGTGTCGTTCATTTTTCCGATCTACAATACGCCTAAGGCTCTGATCCTTGTCTATCCGGTAACCTGGATCATTACAGCCGTATTGATGAACGGTGCCTATTTCATTGTCCGGAAGGATATGGAACAGCAATTTGCCGGATAAAAAATGTTCAATATTTTAGCACTCTGCTATTGACAGTGCTAAAATAGTGCGCTATAACATAATTGCAAAGGAAAAGAGAAGATCCTGCAACAGAATCCAAACCCTCCATTCCCTTGCTCAGACATAGTTTATACATAAACAATGAAAAGAGCAGGAGGTGAATGACTATGTTGTTTCCGAGTATTTTTACAGAGAATTTATTCGATGATTGGATGGATGATTTTAACTTTCCGAAAGCGTTTGACAATGTTGACAGAAAACTGTACGGCAGACATGCCAACCGGGAGATGCTGACAGATGTCAAAGACCACGAAGATCACTACGAGATCGAAATCGATCTGCCTGGCTTCAAGAAGGAACAGATTCAGATTGAACTCAATGACGGCAGCCTGACCGTCAGCGCTTCCAAGGGACTCGATGAAGACGAGAAGGATGACAAGGGCAGATATGTACGCCGGGAGCGTTACAGCGGCATGATGAGCAGAAGCTTCTATGTCGGTGAAGATGTCACCGAGGAAGATATCAAAGCTTCGTTTACAGACGGTGTGCTGAAACTGACTGTACCGAAGAAAGAAACTCCGAAGCTTCCGGAAAAGAAAACAATCATGATTGAATGAGAACAGATGCCTGCGGGCATCTTTCTTTATTCATATGACTTTCTTTCGTAACAATCAGGCTGTTATACTGAAAGCAGAAAAGCATAAGGAGCATAATGAATATGAACTTTCCGAAAGATTTTTTGTGGGGCGGTGCCATTGCGGCCAACCAGTATGAAGGAGCCTGGCTGGAAGACGGCAAGCAGCCAAATGTTACAGATGTCCTTGTCGGTATCGGTTCCCGGGATCCCGGCATCAAATGGAACGAAGAAACAAAGAAATACGAGATGTGCCTGGATCCGGAAAAAGCATATCTGAGCCATGAAGCTGTAGACGGCTATCACCGCTACCGTGAAGATTTAAAACTGATGAAGGGAATGGGCTTCAACGCATTCCGTACATCCATTGCATGGGGCAGGATCTTTCCCAACGGAAACGAAGAAGAGCCCAATGAAGCAGGTCTTGCTTTCTATGAAGACATGTTCAGATGCATGCGTGAACTGGAAATGGAACCGGTTATCACACTGTCCCATTATGAAACACCGCTGTATCTCATTACAGAATACGGCGGATGGTCCGATCCGCGCCTGATTGATTTCTGGAAGCGCTATGTCACAACAGTATTTAAAAGATACAAAGGACTGGTAAAGTATTGGCTGACTTTCAATGAAGTCAATAACGCATTCCGCATTCCCTTAGTCGCAGCCGGTGTACTGACCATCAAAGATCCGGCTGATCCTTCCGATCCGATCGGCTCCACCACAAAGCAGGATATCTGGGATGCCTATCATAACCTGCTGGTCGCCAATGCGGAAACCGTGCGCATCGGCCATGAAATCGATCCGGAAAACAAAGTCGGCTGTATGCTTACATCATCCAGCGTTGCGACCTATCCGTATAACTGCGATCCGGAGAATGTCATGGGCGCTCTGGAAGCACAGAGAATGGCCAATTTCTACTTCGGCGATCCGTTTGCACTCGGCATTATTCCGACCTATCTGAACAAGGTATGGAAACAGCAGGGTGTTACAGTCGTATTCACAGACGAAGAAAAAGAACTGATCAGAAAGTATACTGTCGACTATTTCGCATTCAGCTATTACAGATCAAGCACCTATGACCGTGAAGTAGCGGTAGGCGGCGATACAGGCGGTCTGACCGGCAGAGAAAACCCTTATCTCAAAGACCAGGCTCCCCAGCCATGGGGATGGCCGGTCGATCCGGTGGGTATCCGCTATACGCTGAATGTCCTCTATGACAGATATCATCTGCCTCTGATGATCGTGGAAAACGGCGTCGGCCTGGATGAAAACCTCGATGAAAACGGGGAGATCCATGATGATTTCCGCGTCCATTACATCGAAGAACATATCAAAAACGTCAATCTTGCACTGGAAGACGGTGTCGAGTGTCTGGGCTATCTGTACTGGGGTCCGATCGATATCGTATCTGCCGGAACCGGAGAAATGAAAAAGAGATACGGTTTTGTCTATGTCGACCGTTTCAATGACGGACACGGAACACTGGAAAGAAAGATCAAGGATTCCTATTACAGATTCAAAGAAATCATCGCTGCCAACGGTGAGATTGAGTAACTGCACTGAGGCTGTCTTGTCAAAGACAGTCTTTTTTCCGATTTCATGCACGCATATTCGTGCTATGATAGGTGCGTTGGAAGAAAAAACATGGCACTGCTGATCAAACCGGAAATCGATGAACTTGCATACCGCAGAAAACTGCTGGCTTCGGACAAAACGATGGCCTTTGCGGGCGGTCCCCGTTCCTTTGAAAAAGAAGAATGGCAGACATTTTATGATGCCTGTGTGGATACGGATCCGGCCCAATCGTTCTACGGCTTTGTCTTCTGCCGTTCCTGCAATGACTTTACGGGTTCAGCGAGCTATGCGGTCGATCCGGAAACCGGGGAATGCCGCATATTCATTCTGATCCACGGTTCGCACCGGAAGGAAGGATACGGCCGCTGGGCAGTTCGTCTGCTCAAGGAAAAAGCAGCGGAAAACCATATCCGCAGCCTCCATGCCTATGTCCGCAGGGAATGGCAGGCCGACGGATTCCTGAAAAAAACCGGCTTTGTCAAAGCCGGCTGTGATGATACGACTGTACATTATGAACTGCAGATATAATCCGTCTTGTTCTGAAACAGCCGGAACATGTAAACAGTATTTTTGATCGAAGCAGAGAGCGGGTCTGATCAGCCTGCTCTTTTTATTTTTACCGGCTGTTTATGCATGGAATCAGCACAGTAAAACAGACGCTAAAACAGCCGGTAAAGGAGTATAATGAACCTGTCAAAACAGGCGGTGTCAGAATGGGATATATTTCAGTCAAAGAAGCAGGAGAAAAATGGGGTATCACGGAACGGGTCGTACGGCAGTACTGTGCGGATGGACGTGTACCAGGTGCGTTTATTACCGGGAAGACCTGGAATATTCCGGACACTGCGGAAAAGCCTGGAAGAAAGCCTCGACAGAAGGCAATTCCGGAAGATCTGCTGGGAAGGCTTGTGCTTGAAAAAGAAAGCGGAATCACCGGAGGCATCTATCATAAAGTGCAGATCGAACTTACTTACAATTCCAATCATATGGAAGGCAGCAGGCTGTCGCATGAGCAGACCAGGTACATCTTTGAAACCAACACGATCGATACGCCGGACGGTTCAGTGAATGTAGACGATATTCTGGAAACGGTGAATCATTTCCGCTGTATAGACATGATCATCGATCAGGCGAAACGTCCTCTCACAGAAACGATGATCAAACAGCTTCACCTTCTCTTAAAAAGCGGGACAGCTGACAGCAGAAAAAGCTGGTTTTCGGTGGGTGACTATAAGAAACTGGCCAATGAAATCGGCGGCAGAGAAACCACGGCGCCGAAAGATGTTGCTAAAAAGATGAAAGAACTTCTTTCGGACTATAGAGAGCTGGAAACAGTTTCCTTTGATGATCTGCTTGATTTTCATTACTGGTTTGAGTCAATTCATCCTTTCCAGGACGGAAACGGGCGTATAGGAAGGCTGATCCTTTTCAAAGAGTGCCTGCGCAATGGAATCGTACCGTTCATCATTGAAGACGATATGAAGATGTATTATTACCGGGGACTGCAGCAGTGGAAAAACGAAAAAGGCTATCTTCGGGATACCTGTCTTGCGGCCCAGGACAGGTTCAAGTCATATCTTGATTACTGCGGAATCGCATACTGATGAATGAAAAACCGGCTTTGTCAAAGCCGGCTGTGATGATACGACTGTACATTATGAACTGCAGATATAAGCAGTTCATTTTTTATCTCAGAATGCGTTTCCCTGCTTTCCGTTGAGACCGAAGAAATCAAACGCCATCTGAATATCCCGTTCCCAGACCCTCCATTCATGTGAACCCGGACCTTCGACCCAGACTGCTTCGAAGCCGATCTCGCTGAGATGTTCCTTCAAAGCCGCAAAAGGCTTTGCCATCAGCGGATCCTCCGTACCGGTGGAGAAGAAGAAAGCCGGCATATTTTTCTTTTTGGCTGCTTCTTCCAGCATCCGGTAGATATTGGAGGAAGAATCCAGATATTCATCGACCGAATCATACCGGTGCATCTGGTTGTATCTTCTTAACTGCATATGCATCGGATCTTTCGGATTCATGACTTCGCTGCGTTTCTTTGCGAAAAGTGTCTCCAGTTCTTCTTTCGCCGCATCCATATCGGAAGGCGCAAATGACAGGGAAGCACAGGCGCTGAACTTCTTCGGATACTTCAGGGCAAACTTCAGTGCACCGGCACCGCCCATGGAAAGACCGGCAATGAAGTTGTCTTCTCTTTCCCTGGAAGTCGGCAGCCAGTTGTATACCAGCGGCATCAGTTCATCGATGATGTATTTTTCCGCATCATAGCCCAGGGTGAAATTGTCCCATGCCTCATAATCGCTGTTGGCAACACCCGGCATGACAACGATCAGATCTTTTTCGCAGGCATACAGTTCAATATTCGATTTTCTGATCCAGTCGCTGTAGCCTCCGAACGTTCCATGCAGAAGCCATAATACCTTGTACTTCTTTCCCGAACCGTAGAACTGCTTCGGGGTCTTCGTGCGCGGTTTGTCCGGAACGATGATATACACGTCCTGGTTGGAGCCCATAAATTCCGATTCAAAATCCAGATGCATTAATGCCATGATGTTCCTCCTTTTATTGCATCAGCCATTTCTGCCCGTCCGGCAGTATAAACAGCGGACCGTCCAGTACTTCTGTGATCTCTCCCTGCAGATTCCGGATCACCGTCTCTTCCCGGTACTCCGGCTCTTCGGTCCATTTTGTAAACAGCAGGGAATCATTGTATCTGTGATCAAAAGATTCCTGCGGTGCGATCGCAAAGCGGCTGTATTCCGGCCACAGAAGCTCAAACAGATGTGCTTCCTGCCGGTACAGCGTCAGCGGACTGCCGCTCAGTCGCAGATTGTAGCAGTCTGCGATACTGCTGCATTGCATTTCATGCAGAAGCCGCATTTCCTGCAGATCATGATCTGCTTCAAGGATGCAGATCCGGTCGTTTCCGAAATGCACAGTCAGAATATACAACCGGTCATTGATGCATACCGGTTCGCCATAGCAGAGTCCTTCTTCCGGCGGTATCGGTTCACAGATACATCCCTTAGGATAGTATATGAACAGCAGACGCTGCAACGGCAGGGCATGATCCTGATACAGCTGCTGTGTCTCATACAGATCGGTATCCGTGCATGCATAATACCAGGAAGAACTTCCCGGTACCGGCATCAGCGTACGGATGCCTTTTGTATCAATGATCCTGTATTCCATCTTATGTACCTTTGATTTCAATTGCACAGTCATGATGGAATGACCATGCATAGGCATGGACCGGCAGACCGGGATAGAAATGCGCCAGAGCCTTTGCATAGGCATGCAGCTGCGGTGTATAGATGGAACGGATCTTCTGTACCGGCTTTGCGTCTGTCTTGAAATCGATCAGGATGATCTCCTGCTTGCCGACTGCGACAAAGTCCATGGTTCCGTTCATGCGCATTTCAGAATCTTCATAGTAGAAAGGATATTCTTTATGGAGTTCCATGGTCTTCGCTTTGGCATAGAGATCGCTGCGGGCAAAAGCCAGCAGAGACTGCACAGCCTTCGGCGGCAGTTCAGGATCCGCTGTGAGAATCATTTCTTCTGTCCATTCCGCATCATCCGGCAGCAGTTCCGCCAGAGCGTGCAGACGGGTACCGTAAGCAGTGCCCGATGCCGTGCCGGTCAGCGGCGGCAGAGCGCTTCCGGATGGCTGTGCTTCAAACGAACTCGGCGTCCGCATCTGCGGAATCGCAGGAAAGTCCATTTCAAATCGCGGCAGGGGCCGGAAGGCATCATCGGCTGCTTTATGATACAGAGCAGCTGTATCCGCATAATATTCTTCAGTGACTTCAAACAGTCCGTTTTCATTCATGCCGGGTTCATGGTCGAGCAGACCGGTGATCAGCCCGGTAATGCCAGGTCTTTCCTGCAGGAAGCCGACCGTGCAGGCACACCGCTCATGGACAGCCATTTCTTCATCGACGATCCACAGACGCTCAACTGCCCGGGTTACTGCGACATACAGCAGCCGGCTGAATTCTTCCAGATCTTCCATCGTATTGCGGTGAGCGATGGCGGTCTGCTGCACTGAAGGCAGGGCAATGCGGCAGCGCAGATCGATATCCTTGAAGCCGACCGTGAGTTCGTCATTGACCAGTACCTGGCTGCCATTGTCCATATCTTTGTTTTCGCCGGTACCCCAGAGGAATACATATTTATACTGCAGACCCTTGGAATGATGGATCGTTGTGGCAGTGACGGTATCTTCATCTTTGCCTGCGGTCAGGGCTTCGGAGGATTTCTCATCCATGCCCAGTTCGATTTCCGCAGCCAGTTCATAGAGATGCGTATATCCCGATGTCAGGGTCCTTTCAAACAGGGCGTCGAAATTTGCCTGGTCGGAGGGATTCATCGCATCGAAGAAGGGTACTTCAAATCCTTCGTGTTCAATAGGCGTATCGGCGATGTCGCTCAGTATTTCCGCAACCGAAGCGGACTGTTCCATTGTGCGCCAGCGCTCCAGATCCGCACACAGACGCGGACACTCCTTCTGCGCCGCCTGAACGATACTGCCATGGCGCAGCACCATGGAAGCGATCTGTTCATCGCTGCAGCGGCACAGCGGCGATGTCAGAACCGTCAGCCACGACAATGCGTCCGAGGGATCCAGAATGATTTTCATCAATGCCAGCATATTCCGGCAGAGATCGGACTGATAGAAGCCTTCCCGGGCATCGATATCAAAAGGAATGCCATAGCGGTCAAACTGCTTCTTCAATACGATCTGTTCACTGTGCGAACGGCTCAGCACGGCAAAATCCCGGAACTGCAGGGATGCATCTTCATCCATCATCTTCCGGATCTTCTGGGCGATCCAGCCGGCCTTGATATTCTTTGCCAGAGCGGCTTCCATCCGCTTCTGTTTTCCGTCTTTGGTCTGCCTGGGATCGGGATCTTTCAGCAGAACCAGGGTCGCACCGGGAATTTCCGGACTGCGTTTCTGGTCCGGTACTCCGGCAGAGACCGTATCTTCTTCAGTATAGGTATCTTTGAGTCCTTCTGTATTCATCAGCCGCGAGAAGAGCAGATTCGTAAACAGAATGATATTCTCCCGGGAACGGTAGTTATAGCGCAGAGAAAGCGCAGCGGCTTCGGGATCGGAAAGCAGATCGCGCATCAGCTGCGGCTTTGCCTGGCGGAAGCGGTAGATCGACTGCTTGACATCGCCGACCCGGAAAATACGCTTGTCACCGGCAATGATGCGGATGATCGTATCCTGCAGGACACTGGTATCCTGGAATTCATCGACCAGGATCTCATCGACAGACGCATTGAGTTCTGCTGCGGCAGAGCCGCGCTCTGACTGCAGGATCTCCAGCGCATATCTTTCCATATCCGCAAAATTCATCGAAACTGCATCGCGGCGCATCTGCCGGGCTGTTTCGGCCGTATGCTGTGCCAGATCGCACAGCGAAGCACAGATTTCCGCCTGCAGAGCACTGTTTGCGCACAGCGTCTTCTCCGGATAGGAATCCTGGATGAGATCTTTGACCGCTTCCGTGATCTTTTTGCGGAGCGGATCGATGATGATCTTATCGGAAGGAGCAGGTACTTTGCATGCGGCCAGATCTTCCAGCTTTGCGGTATAGCCGTCATAATCGCCTTCTTCCAGCAGACGCATACAGTCGGTCGCGATATTGACAACGGCAATCAGATGTTCTTTCTTCAGTTTCTTTTCTCCGGCATCTTCCAGTTTTCCGATACAGGCAAAGCAGTTGTCCCGCAGCTGGCTGCACCGGACAGAGAAACAGTCAAGGAAGGCTCTGACAACATCCGGATCCAGCTGTTTCAGCGCTGTGAAAGGTCTGTACATGGTCTTTGCCTTTGCATACCAGGCCTTGGGATCGCTCAGGGATTCCGCCGTCTGAATAAGCTTTCTGATGGCTTTATAAAGAGAATCATAGTCTTCGGAGCGCGGTGAAAAATACTCCAGAAGACGGACGGTTTTTTCTTCATCAGCTTCAGCGGCTTCCTGCAGACACGCATCATAGGCATTCCGCAGGATCATCTCATCCTGGCTGGAAGAAAGGATATGCCGGGTACAGGCCGGATCCAGTCCGACCGATGCGGCATATTTCTTCAGAATCGTCAGGCACCAGGAATCAATCGTCGTGATATTGGCCCGGACCAGAGAACTGATCTGGGCATCGATCCAGGCGGTTTCTTCAGGATCTGCGGTTTCACTGCGCAGCTTATAGAGATCTTCCGCCAGTCGGTTTTTCATTTCCTGGGCGGCAGCTTCGGTAAATGTCAGGGCAGTGATGCGCTGCAGAGGAATTCTTTCTTCCAGACACAGACGCAGGATGCGGGTAACCAGGACACGTGTCTTGCCGGCACCGGCTGAAGCACCGACAACGATCCGGCGGCTGTCCATTTCACAGATCGCCCGCTGCTGGTGAATATCACTGCGGGATATATCAATCTTCATCTTCTTCACCTTCCGCCCCGGTCAGAGGCACTGCCTTTCTTTCTTCGCCCCGGAATCTGCAGACCGGTCTGAAATCGCAGAAGGTGCAGGCACCGGCAACCGGTGAAACACTGATTCCTTCGGGTCTGTCATCTGCTTCATTTCCGCTGAGCAGATGCGTATAGAAATATTCATACAGCTGGGCCAGCGTTTCTCTTGTCTCTTCAAAAGACATCGGCGCAATGGTCTTTTCGATATGATATCCGTCTCTGTCCAGTGCATCCCGCAGTTCGGTATATGCCCATCCGCACAGTCTGCGTTTTTTCCATACGGCTGCTTTCAGCGCTTCCGGATCATTGCGCAGGTCATTGGGAATATACTGATTCCGGGTCTGGGAAGCCGCCCGGACATCCGTCTTTTCCGAGATGTATTCTTCCTTCATTGAGAAATAATAAGCACCGGCCGGTTCGTCTTCCGGATACAGATCCATGGCAGTCATCAGATAGGAAAGCAGCTGCAGAGAAAGACCTGCATAGACTTTTGACTTATTCAGCTTATGCACTGATGACTTGTAATCGATGATCTGGATCATATGATTGCCCGGGTCACGGGAGATCCGGTCGATCGTACCCCGTAAGCGTACATGCGGACTGATTGCGTATTCCTCAAAATGCTTTTCGAGTGCTTCTGCTTCGAACATCGTCGCATTTTCATATTCATTGAGCAGATCGATGCTTGTCTTCAGACTGTCCGTCATCCTTCTTCTGCTCAGGGCAATTCTGGTTTTCTGATTCGGCCAGGCAGCTTCCATCGCCCTGAACCAGGCATCGATCTTCTCCGAAATATCTTCTTCGGAAATATCAGCCAGGCATGTCTTGTCATGGACCTTTACTGTGTTTTCAAGAAAGCCGTGCTGGATCGTGCCGGCGCTGGACGCATTGAGTTCAAGAAACTGGGGACTGCGGATATGCAGACCGCTCTGTACATAATACCGGTAGGGACACTGAAACCATGTCTCGACGGAACTGACAGAGCCGACGATATTCTCATCTTCTTCCCGGGTAAACAGGGCTTTCGATGTTTCCTGGGAAAGAACATGTTCCGGATAATATGCATTCCGGTTCCGGATCAGAGGCCAGGGCAGATCCGGGCCGATCGATTGCAGCGATGTGACTTCATAAGCCGGCAGTACCTGCCTGCCGGAACTGTCATTGGTATGATAGGAGAAAACCAGTGTATTTCTGCCGCTGTGCATGATCCACTGCAGCTGTTCCATATAGGAATTCTGTCTTTCCGCCAGGGAAGGATAGCCTTTCAGCCTGGAAAGATAATCTTCATCATAGAGACCTTCGGCAGCCGCAAATCCCGGATAGGATCTGCCGTCTGCGCCGATGACGATCGACAGCGGCTTTGCGGAAACCGGATGATGCAGGTCGGTGACAGTGCAGAAATCAGTGCTGTAGGAATGCCCGGATCCCTGCAGAGAGCGGACACAGGCACTGACAAAGCGCACATCCTGTTCGGTCTGAATCATATCCAGACAGCTGTTCAGCAGCTTATATACCGCCATGCCGGCTGCCCGGTGATTGGGATCGGAAAGCAGCGGATGCACAGATAAAACACTGTACGCATGCATGACCAGTTCCTTCATGGAACCGTAATTCTGCAGAAGGGAAAGATCCTCACCGATCGCTTCAAAGTATTTCTCTGCCTCTGCCTGCAGTTTCCGGTAGGTGCGTACTTCCCGTGATTCATGGGCCGGATCATCTTTGCGGGCATCGGTCATTGCCATATATGCAGTAAAATCAGAGACCATATCCGGTGCCCTGGTCTCTGTCATTGTCTGCCGCAGAAAACCCTTGAGCTGCCGGGAACACGGTACTGCAAATCCGTCTTTTTCAATCAGGGTCAGCAGGTGTTCCGCATTCGGTGTCAATGCAAAATCAATCATTGCATCAAACAGAACCGGGATCCTGCTTTCCGGCGCATCGACAGCGCAGCTGTAGGGAATCCGGTATCTTCTGAATACCTGATGGACCAGTGAAACAGATGCGGAAGGATCGCAGAGAATGATATTGCACGGCATTCCTTCCGCAATGATCCGCAGTGCGGCTGCTTCGATTTCCTGCCGCAGTGAAACGGCATGGAGGAATTCCGTTTTCCCCGGCAGCGGTTCTTTCTTTTCTGCAGCGCTGCACATCTTCATCAGATCCCGGCGGACCCGGTGCCAGAACACATCCGTCTCAAAAGACGGCGCAAAGGTCAGGGTATTGTTTTCACACAGCTGACGCATGGTCTCCGGCAGCTGTTCTGCAGTCTGCTTCTCCGCCAGCGGCATCTTCATCGCCGCTTTCAGCAGGGCGCTGCGCTCTTTCTCCGCTTCCGTGGAAGCCGGAAGATCTTCCGGATGAATCTGCCAGAGCGAAAAAGAACGGGCTGTCTGCAGTACTTCATCGATAAAAGCCGGGAATGCGAACATCTCCCGGTATGTCCTGAATTCATCTGCCTGCTGCAGGAGTATTTTCTGCAGTTCAAGACTCTGTCTGACTGAAGAAACTTCCGTTTCCGCACTGAACAGGCTCTGCAGAGACCGGCATGAAAGCCCCTGCACCGAGCGCATCTGATGCAGGAGTGCTTCTTTTGCATATTCATTAACGATTAAAATATTCATATAATAATTTTAGCATTGTAAGAGGCGGAGTATGAAACAATATCTGGTTTTTGACTGGGGCGGAACATTGATCAAATATGCCCTGATGAACAGCGATGCAGAGATCATCGGACAAAGCAGCATACCCACGGTGCCCAGAAACGCAGACAGAGAAACCTTTCTGCAGACACTGGATTCCGTTTTTGAACAGTACCGGGAAGCAGTCAGCGGAGTTGCCATTTCCTCGCCCGGCATCATCGATTCCGCGGAGGGAATCATCCATGCGGTCGGTGTTTTCCCGTATCTGAATGAATGCAGTATCAGGGAAGTTCTGCAGCAGAGATGGCAGATACCGGTATCCATCGAAAATGACGGCAAGGCAGCAGCCCTGGCGGAACTCTGGCAGGGCAGTCTGAAAGACTGTGAAAGCGGAGCGGTCATGACCATCGGCACCGCCATCGGCGGCGGTCTTGTGCTGGATGGGAAACTGCGCAGAGGAAAAGACTTCTTTGCCGGAGAATTCTCCGGGGCATGCATCAATATCTATGCACCGGAAAAACCGGAAAACTACTGGGCATCTCTCGGTGTGAGGGGACTGACGGACAGAGTCGCCCGGGCATACGGCATCGGTCCGAAAGAAATGGACGGCCATGCGGCCTTTGCAAAGATCAACGCCGGCGAAGAAAAAGCGCTCAGCGCGCTGAAAGAGTATACGGATCTGTTTGCCATTGCGGCATTCAATCTGAATATCATGCTGGATCTGGACAGAATATGCATCGGCGGCGGTATCTCCCGTCAGCCTGTATTGATCGAATATCTTCGTTCCAGTATCGAAGATCTGAGAAACATCCATCCCGATATCGTGGCAGGAACCGATCTGCCGCTGCCTAAGGTAACCGCATGCCGCTTCTTCAACGAAGCCAATCTGATCGGTGCCCTGTATCACCTTCTGTACGAATGAACTCTCTGAGACGTCCGTTCAGTTTGGTATAGACGTGTTCACGGAACCACGGCTCCGAGGACATCTGTACAGCCTGATCCATATCAAACCAGGAAACAGCTTTGTTTTCATCGTCTTTATGATGAAGCTGTTCACCGGGATCTGCTTCCAGAAGATAGGTCACATTGAGGTGCAGATGGGAAGATACCCATGCGCCTTTTTTCATATGCCCGTCCACCGTCAGGATTTCAAGGGAAATGATATCTTCGGATAAAGGCCGGATATGGCGCAGACCGCTTTCCTCCCGGACTTCTTTCAGGGCTGTATGCAGCAGATCCGGATCGCCGTCGCAGTGTCCGCCCAGCCATGCCCAGGAATCATACAGATTATGGTAGGCCATCAGGATCTTTGTCCGGGAAGGATCGGTGACCCAGGCACTGGCGGTCATATGGGCAAAGGCATTGGTTCTTTCCAGCAGATCGTCATAAATCTCAAAAAGACGCAGGATCTGTTTCTGATCGCCTGCTTCCTGTTCATTGCGGGGAATATATGTGCGTATGGAGTCCTGCCAGTTCACAGAGATATCATAGCAGAATCCGCAGGACGGTGAAAAAGAACATATTGAATCAAAACCTGCTGAACATGCTAAAATGAATGAAACGGGGGATGCTGCATATGTTTGATAAAATCCGCAGATTGTTCAGTAAGGAAGAGGAAGAAACCCAGGCCCAGGCATTTGAACCTGCCGGAGAACCGGAAGCGCCGGAAACCAGATATACACCTGAATACGAAGAATTCGTTCACGGACTGAATACAGAAGAAGAGGAACCTGATCCGTTTGCAGATCTTGCGGCGATGGAGGAAGACAGCGAAGAGATTCCGGAAATTCCCGTCGTGAAGCAGACGTCTGCAGAAGAAGAGGAACCGGACCCTTTCGCGGATCTGGCCGCCATGGAAGGCGATCCGGAAGAGGAAAAACACGAATGAGCGAAGAGGCTGCGGCCTCTTTTTTGTCGTTTTGCACGGTATGCAGTACAGTTCCATGAAGAAGCGTTTAAACGCTTTGACAAGCACAAAGGCAGCAGATAAGATAGTGGAGAAGGTATTCATTTTCACCATTCAGGAGTATATATGGAACAGAAACGCTTTAAGGATTATTTTTCGTTTGAGTCAATCAGGGATAAAGAAGGGGAAGTCATCTGCTATCATGTCACAATGATTGGTACGATCGAAGAAGGCGGCGAGGCAAGACTGCGGTCGGATCTCGGCGCCAGCGGCGACAGGAAAATGGCTTTCGGCAAGATCACGGTCCGCGGCTGCAACCGCAAGATCGGGGTGCTGCTGAACGAGACAAACAGCAGAGTCAGCTACTATTCGCATACACCGGAAGATTCTTACGATGTCATCAGCTTCGCGGCAAGAGACTGGCGGGCGGATGAGGTATACAATTTCAATGCCGGCGACAGAGTTCTGATCGAAGGCCGGGCATATATCCGCAGAAACCCGTCTGCGGACGGCATCGAACGCAGAGATGAACTGACCATTACCGTTACCGGACAGTTCCTGCTCGGACGCAAGAGACGCCGTTTTGCCAATGACGGACTGGTACCGCAGAAGAAGAGCTATTCTGCCTGGAGCGAACCGGAAGAAGAACTGCCGGAACCGGAAGAAGAACTGCCGGAACCCGAAACAGAACCGGTTCTGCCGGAAGAGGAAGACGATCTTCTGCCGAAGAACAGCGCCTGGGATGATCTCATTGCCCCGGCATTCGAAAGCAGTGACAACGGCACCGACCGCTGGTAGAAAGGAAATCAGAATGCAGTTTGTAATCAGAGCGCTGGATGGCGCAGGCAGGCTCGAAAAGAGAATGGAAGTACGTCCGAGACATCTCGAAAACATGGCAAAGATCAATGGCAAAGTCATCTGTGCCGGCGGTCTGCTCGATGAAGAAGGAAAAATGAAAGGCTCTGTCATGGTCATGGAATTCGCTGACCGCCAGGCTCTGGATGCCTATCTGCAGAGCGAACCGTACATCGCTGAAAAGGTCTGGGAAACCGTTGAGATCGAAACGATGAATGTCGTCCTTGTCAATGGTGAAAAATACACCGGATAAACAATGCATCAGGGCCATCGCAGGATGGCTTTTTTAATGAATTCTTAAACGTATACACGCTTTTATCTTAAACAGGCATTCTTTTACAATAGACATGAAGGAGGAAGGAAGAATATGCCGACTGTACTGATCGTTGACGATGACAGAGATATCTGCAGTGCACTGAAGATCTATCTGTCATCAGAACCATACAGCATACTTACTGCACATGACGGCCTGCAGGCACTGGATATCCTGCACAGAGAAAAGATTGATCTGATCCTGATGGACATCATGATGCCGAAAATGGACGGAATCACCGCAACCGCAAAGCTCAGAGAAGAGTTCAATGTACCGATTATTCTTCTGACTGCGAAAAGCGAAGACGGAGACAAGATCCTCGGACTGAATGTCGGGGCGGATGATTATATTACCAAGCCGTTCAATCCGGCGGAAGTTGTCGCAAGAGTGCGTTCACAGCTGCGCCGGTATATGTTTCTGGGCGGACAGTCCGTTTCCCCGCAGCGTCTGCGCAACGGCGGCATCGAACTGGACGACAATGCCCGCCAGGTATTTCTGGATGGGGAAGAAGTCAGCCTGACACCGATGGAATACGGCATCCTGAAACTGTTTATGGAAACCCCGGGAAAAGTCTATTCCTCGATGGAAATCTATGAACAGGTATGGAAAGAGAAGCCGCTCGGCAATGAAGGAACGGTAGCCGTGCATATCCGCCATCTCCGCGAAAAAATCGAGATCGATCCCTCTTCACCGAGATATATCAAGGTCATTTGGGGACAGGGATACAAAATGGAGAAACTGTCATGAAAAAACTGAAAACCAATGCATTGTTCAAACTGATCCTGTGGGCAACTGCCGCAGTCACTGCCGCTGCTTTGATCTGGGCCGGTGCCGGTGCTCTGTTCCTTGGGGAGTATTTGTTCAGTGATGATATAACCTATTACGATACCCATTATTATACCGGCAGACTGTACCGGCTGGCAGATCTGGTCCGCACCGGTGTTCAGAATGATACGCTCAGTACAATGGATGTGCAGCTGGATGATTCCTGTCTGTCCACAGCAGTCTATGAAATCTATGATATGCAGAAAGACCGCTATACCGCAGAATACAGCTACAGCGAAAGCGGAGATCATGAGAAAAACGGTGAGACGGTCTTTGCAGTGTCGGATGACGGATCGCTGTATCACTTCCACGGTCCGCGTCAGCTTGTCCATGGCGACCGGATCATTCTGACAACGGATGAAACCATTGCCCATGACGAAGATTTCAGAATCAGCTATTCAATGTTTCACACCTTTTACTCCATCCGGAAAACACTGACAGCGGTCCTGATCGGCGGAGTCCTGCTGGAACTGATCATTCTGATTTTGCTGTGCATCTGCACCGGACATACCAGTGAAAGAGAAGAAATATACCTCTATCCGTTTCCGGACAGACTTCCCGGGGAAGTACTGCTGGCTGCGCTCCTGGGGGCATCAGCTGCCACAGCGCTTGTGATGCGGGAAGGCATCAGCTATCTCTATGAGTATTCCGGCCTCACGGCGATATACTGCACGGCAGCCATGGGATCAGTCCTGTTCTGTCTGTGTCTGGCCGTTCTGCTCTCTTATGTCCGGCGGCTCAAAGCACGTATGTTCTGGCAGACCAGTATCCTCGGAAGAATCTGTGTGTTCCTGTACGGTCTGGTCAGAGAAATACCGCTCATACCGAAAACCGCAGCCATTCTGACAGCGCTGCTTGCAGTCAATCTGGCAGGCATCTTCTCCTATGAAGAAGAGATTCTGCTCTTTGCGGCGTGTACAGATGTTATTGCGGTTCTGGCAATGATGTTTCAGACCGTACAGTGCAGAAAACTGGCAGACGCAGCAGCGGCGATTGCGGCAGGAAATACCGGATACAGAATTCCGGAACAGTCCATGAAATGGATGATTCCGGATCTGAAGAAACATGCCGGAAACCTGAACAGTATCGCGGACGGTGTTCAGCTGGCAGTGGAAAAACAGATGAAGTCGGAACATCTCAAGACGGAACTGATCACCAATGTATCGCATGATATCAGAACCCCGCTGACATCGATCATCAACTATACGGATCTTCTGCAGAAAGAACATACTGAAAAAGAAGGACAGCAGTACCTGCAGACCCTTGCCCGTAATGCGGACAGACTGAAAAAACTGACTGAAGACCTGATCGAGGCATCCAAGGCGTCCACCGGCAATATCAGTGCTTCGCTGCAGCCCGTCAGCGTCCGGGAGATGTTTGAACAGGCTCTGGCGGAATACCAGGAAAAACTGGAAAAAGCCCGGCTGACACCGGTGGTGAATATACAGGAAGACGCCGGGCATGTTCTGGCGGACGGTATCCTGCTGTGGCGGGTACTCTCCAATCTGCTTTCCAACTGCGTCAAATATGCACTGCCCGGCACCCGTCTCTATCTCGATGCCTCCCGGCATAATGATACGGTATGCATCGCTGTCAAGAACATATCCTCACAGCAGCTCAATATCAGCGCCGAGGAACTGATGGAAAGATTTGTGCGGGGTGACCGCTCAAGAACAACCGAAGGAAGCGGGCTGGGCCTGAATATTGCCAGAAGCCTGATGGAGATCATGAACGGAAGCCTGCGGCTGACCGTTGACGGCGACTTCTTCAAAGCAGAAATGGTTCTGCCGTATGCGGATATGGTATGATGTGTGCAGGAGGACATTTCAATGGATAAATACATTTGCCCGTGCGGATATGAATATGATCCCGCAGTCGGCGATCCGGACAACGGAATCGCACCCGGCACAGCATTTGAAGATCTGCCGGAAGACTGGGCATGCCCGGTCTGCGGTCTTGGCAAAGATGCATTCACAAAGGAATAAAGAACAGTGAAAAAAGACCGGTGTCTGTGCAGTCAGTACAGATTCCGGTTCTTTTTTTCGCTTTACTCCTTCTTGCCGGCCGTCTGTTTCCTGTATGCGCCGGGTGTCATATGCATGCGCTGATGGAACAGACGGGAAAAATATGCTTCGTTTTCAATGCCTGAGAGGCGGGCAATTTCACAGACCGGCAGGGCAGAACCGGCCAAAAGGACGCGGGCTTCTTCCAGGCGCAGGCGGATCAGATATTCGATCGGCGGAAAGCCGGTGAGCTTACAGAACTCTCTGGATAAATGGTATTTGCTTAAGCCGCACAGGTCCGAAAGAGCGTCCATTGTCAGCGGTTCACGGAAGTGCTCGTGCATGTACGCGATCAGATTCTGCAGGAGAACGGTTTTCTGCGGCTGCCTGTTCAGTGTCTCATCCGCCGCAAGGATCAGATGGTACAGCAGGGTTTCAATGCAGTGGGCCGTCCGCATCGTCCGGTGGGAAGCAGGTGTGGAATACGCGTCAAGGACCGCTTCCGTATCGCCCGTGAGAAAGGGAATCTGTCCGGCCCGCAGCACACAATGGCTGCCGGCAGAGAATTCCTCATACAGCGTCTGTACGCCTGCTCCGCTGATATGCATATCCGTATGGTCCCAGAACGGTCCGTCGGTCCGGTATGTATGCGGCTGTCCGCAGTCGATCCAGAAGAGGTCGCCTTCTTTCAGCCGGTACGTGTTTCCGCCGTAGGTAAGAATTCCGCCGCCGGCAATCGTATACAGAATCAGAAAGGAAGGCGAGCCGGTCCGGCTGGTATAGTATTCCGCGTTGGAATACATGCGGGAAAAAGACTGCAGGTGATAACCGCGGCGGAAGGCGTCGTCTGGCGAAGGAAAAAAACGCAGCACGTCCACATATCCCTGGAGCCGGTAATCAGCGTTGATGATCAGGGCGTAGTTTTCGGTTTCCTCCGGCGTCATTTTCACCGTCTGTTCATACTGTTCGATTCCGCCGGCATGATCAGAGAATTCATAATGGTTCATGGGATATTTTTCAAACATACAGTTCACCGCAAGATTGTGCAATTATTTGCGCACATTTATTCATTAAAATGCCTTTTTTATACAGCTATACTAAGAATAGAACAAAGCATCAATAACCGCAATATCATTCAAAATACAGCAGGAGGCAGAAATGAAACTGTATGATCTGAAAACAAACCGTCAGAAAGAACTTCTCGGCATTGACACAAAACCGTATTTTTCCTGGAAACTGCAGAGTGGCGAAAATGACACGGTACAGACATCGTACCGGCTTGTACTGAAAGACGGGGAGAACACCGTCTGGGATACGGGAGAACGGGAAAGCGGCGAATGCGCCTTCATTCCGTATCAGGGTATTCCGCTGAAATCGCGCACCCGCTATACATGGACAGTAACCGTTCAGGACAATCATGGCAGTACGGCATCAGAGTCGGCCTGGTTTGAAACGGCGTTCCTCGTGCCGGAAGACTGGAAGGCGGTCTGGATCGAAGCACCGCAGGCACCCGCGAAACGGGAAAAAGGCTTTGGCAGACAGGCTGCCCCGACCATGTTCAGAAGAAGCTTTTCCATCGGCGGCGAAATCGTTTCCGCCCGGCTCTATGCGACATGCCACGGAATTTATGAGGCATCGCTCAACGGTGTCAGAGCGGATGACAGACTGTTCGCACCGGAGTATACGTCATATGAGAAATATCTGTGCTATCAGGTGTACGATGTCACAGGTCTTCTGCGGCAGGGGGAAAATGTCCTGGGCATGTACGTGGCGGACGGCTGGTATTTCTGCCCGACAGCCACGATAAACAAAAAGGTCCTGAAACAGCCGCATGCGGCGATGTATCAGCTGGAAGTAAAACTGAAGGACGGCAGAACAGTGGCCGTATATTCCGACGGAAGCGAGAAATGTTCAACAGGGCCGGTATGTTTCAGCGACCTGTTTGCCGGCGAACAGTATGATGCCAATCTCGCACAGCCCGGCTGGGATACGCCTTCATTTGAACCTGCCGGCTGGAAGAATGTCAAAGCGCTGAAAAAAGATGTCAGAACGCTTGCCGTACAGACGGGCAGACCGGTCAGAAACGTAAAGGAAGTCAGAGCGCAGAGAACCTATGTTTCCCCCAAAGGCGAGCATATCATCGATTTCGGTCAGAACATGGCCGGACATGTCCGCTTCAGGGTCCATGCTCCGAAGGGTACTGCGGTCACCCTGGAACATTTTGAAACACCGGATCAGGAAGGCAATTATTTCAATAATATCCTGGGTACGGCAGGTGTCGGCGAGGGATGCGACCAGAAGGTCGTCTATATTTCCGACGGGCAGGAAGCTGTGTATGAGTCGAAGTTCTCTTTCCATGGCTTCCGCTATATCCGGGTCAGCGGTCCTGATACGGTCGATCCGGATGACTATACTGCCGTGGCAGTTTCAACGGACAAGGAAGAAACCGGCACCTTTGAATGTTCCGACGCGCGTCTGACGAGACTTTATGAGAACACCCGGTGGTCGCAGCGCTCCAATATGATTTCGATTCCGACTGACTGCCCGCAGAGAGAAAAGGCAGGATGGACCGGCGATATCGGAATCTATGCGGCAACCTCCCTGCAGAACGAAGATACGACCGACCTGCTGGAAAGATGGCTGAAAAACGTAACCTGCGACCAAATGGATGACGGTGCCGTGCCGATGGTTGTTCCGACAAACCAGACATACAGGGATCTTGGGACCATGTTAAAAATCATCGGCGGAATGAAAGGAAGTGTCGGCCCGGCCGGCTGGGGCGACGCGTGCATTCTCGTGCCGCTTGCCATGTATGAGCAGACCGGCAATACGGAAGTTCTCCGGGTCCAGTATGATACGATGAAAAAATGGTGCGACTATATCATCCGCTGTGCCTCGAAATACCGCGGCGACCGGAAGATTCCCAAAGAGACAGACAGATATCTCTGGAATACGGGCTTCCATTACGGTGAGTGGCTGATTCCGTCCAGGACAAAAAACGGCCTTTCCGATACAAAGTCCATGACGGAATCGATGAAGGAAGGCAAGAAGTACATTCCGGAAGTCTACGCGTATATCTCGATGAAGAATTTCGCGGAAATTTCCGAAATCCTCGGAGAAACAAAAAACGCCGTGTATTACCGGGACATGGCGGAAAAGATGAAACAGGCATTTCGGGACGGGGTCATCACAAAAGACGGCAGAATGCCGGTACCCGTGATGGGCGCCTATATCATTCCGCTTCATTACGGCCTGGTGCCGGATGAACTGAAAGAATCCTTTATGCGGGAAATACTGCATCTGATCGATGAAAACGGCGGATGCCTGGATACGGGTTTCCTCGGAACACCGGTCATTCTCGATACGCTGTGCGAAAACGGATATGTGAAGCAGGCATATGACCTTCTTTTCCAGGACAAGTGCCCGTCATGGCTGTATGAGGTTGACCATGGTGCGACAACCATCTGGGAAAGCTGGATCACCAGCAATCCGGACGGATCGCCGATGGCGGTCAGTCTGAACCATTACGCGTTCGGCTGCGTCGATGACTGGATGTTCCGCAATATCTGCGGCATGGCTCCGACTTCTCCGGGCTACCGGACCTTCCGGATTCAGCCGGTCATGGACAGCCGTCTGACATCCGCTTCCAGGTCGTTCGAATCAGAATATGGAACGATCGAAAGCAGCTGGCAGAAAGAAGGGAACACCTTCACAATGCAGGTGACGGTGCCGCCCTGCACAAAGGCGGAAATCATCCTGCCGGACGGAACGAAGCACGAAAAAGGTTCGGGCAGCTATTCCTTCAGCTGCGTGCTTCCCGAATAAAGCAGAAAGAAAAAGAGACGAGTCCTCACAAGATTCCGTCTCTTTTCTGTCATTAATAGCCGATTGATTTGTCGACGATATTCTGCAGAGGTCTGCCTTCGGTAAAGGCCCGCAGATTGTTTTCAAATATATCCAGGACTCTGTCAAAGGTAACTGCCGCATTGAATCTGCCCGAGATATGCGGGGTCAGATAGACATGTTTCATATTCCAGAGCGGATGGTTGCGGGGCAGGGGTTCGGGATCAGTGACATCCAGACAGATGCCGCTGAAATGATCTTCTTTCTGCAGGCGGACAAGATCATCCGTTACAATTGCCGTGCCGCGTCCGACATTGACCAGGATTGCGCCTTTTTTGATTTTCGATAATCTTTCATAATCAAACAGATGCACGGTTTCTTCTGTTTCCGGCAGGGACAGTGCAACGACATCGCATTCGCCGAGGATTTCATCCATGGTATCCATCGTATACATCTGCTTTACATAATCCGGGGTATCATGCACAGATCTGCGTACGCCGTATACTTCAGCACCGAGGGCATGCATTTTCTTTGCGAAGGAAGAGCCGATATCGCCCATGCCGACAGCGAGCACCTTCGACATGCCGAGGGTATTGACGGAACCGAGATTCGTGAAATCGTGATTCTTCTGGACTTCCATGTAATTGGCCAGGTTCTTCATGACCATGAGTACGCATCCGATCATGTGTTCGGAGATGGCAGGACCGTAGGCACCGGACGCGTTTGTCAGCTGAATGGAAGGAGCCAGGTCTTTATATGTATTGGCACCGGCGCTGTTGAGCTGCACCCACTGCAGATGGTCGCAGACGGCCAGTCTGTCCATCGGCAGATTGCCCATGACAACATCGGCATCCATCAGCTGTGCATCAGTCACATCGGAAGCCTGAACAAATTCGATTTCTGTTCCGGCAATTTCTGTGAAACGGCTGCGGTATTCCGCCGGAATCGGTGTTACAAACAAAACTTTAATCATACTTCACCTCTTGTCCCTGTAATACTACCATGAGATGCATGATCAGGATATTCATATACCCGATCACGGCGTTTTACAATTATCCTGTTTTTGCATAGAATAGGTAGATACACGGAGGCATTGTTATGTTTAATGACTGGCTGACAATCGGACCGGTGACCATACACGGATACGGAGTGATGATCGCCGTCGGAATACTGCTGGGATTCTGGCTGGCAGAAAAAAATGCAGAAAAACACGGACTGGATCCGGAAAAAATCGATTCTCTGATCTTTGTGCTGCTGATCAGCGGCTTCGTCTGTTCCAAGCTTCTTTACTGTCTGACGGTATTTGATCAGTTTCTGCAGGATCCGCTTTCCGTACTGGGATCGGGCGGATGGGTCGTCTATGGCGGCATCCTCGGTGCAGTGGCGGGAATGTATGTTTACTGCCGCAAAAACAGTCTTGATTTCATGCGCTATTTCAACGGGCTGATTCCTTTTGCGGCAATGGCCCAGGGCTTCGGAAGAATCGGCTGCTTCCTGGCCGGGTGCTGCTATGGCATTGAGACGGACGCCTGGTTCGGTGTCACATTCCCGGCCGGATCGCTCGGACCTGCCGGCATCAGAGTCATTCCCACCCAGCTGATCATGTCCCTCGGTGATTTCCTGATTGCGGCATTCCTGTATTACAATCTGGAAAAAGGAAAACATCCCGATGATAACGCAGGTCTGTATCTGATGCTGTACAGCGCCGGGAGATTCGCAGTGGAATTCCTGCGCGGCGATACGATCCGGGGCAGTATCGGTCCCTTATCCACTTCGCAGTTTATTGCCGTCTTTGTCTTTCTGTCAGGCGCATATCTGATCCGCCTGCGGCAGAAGAAAGACGATGCCATGGCGGTGAAACAGTAATGAAAAGACACTTCAGTACGGAACTGGCCTATATCACAGGCATGGTTCTTCTGGCCATCGGTACGGCTCTGATGGAAAAAGCGGACTTCGGCATGTCCGCCATCGTAGCACCGGCATATATTCTCCATCTGAAAATTTCAAAGATCCTGCCATGGTTTACCTTCGGTGTTTCGGAATATGTGTTTCAGGTATTTCTGCTGTTTCTGCTGTGCCTGACAGTCAGAAAGATGAAAAAGGGCTATCTGTTCTCCTTCGTTACCGCTGTCTTCTACGGTTTTCTGCTCGATGTTTCGATCCGTCTCTGCACTATCATTTCTGCGGATACACTGGCGGTAAGAACAGTACTGTTTCTGGGCGGGCTGGTGATCTGCGGTGCGGGTGTCGCATTTCTGTTTCATACCTACATCGCCCCGGAAGTATATGAACTGTTTGTCAAAGAGGTGGCGGAGACATACAGTCTGCCGATGGCCAATGTCAAAACGGCATATGACTGCGGCAGCTTTGTATCAGCCATTGCGCTGTCCTTCCTGTTCTTCGGATTCGGACATTTCATGGGCGTCAAGGCAGGAACGGTATTCTGCACCCTCGTCAACGGCAGGCTGATCGGTATGCTCAGCCGGTATCTCGACAGTACATTCGAATTTCAGGACAGTCTGGCACTGCGCGGTATTTTCGAAAGATAATACCGTTTTTATATTCAGCATCGATACGAAATGTCGTATAATATTTTTGTCCTCAGAAGGGAAAAGAAGCAGGATCCGATGCGTATATACCATATGTGGAGGATGGTTATGGGCAGAGTGGATCTGGCACTGAAGAAGTTCATACGGAAAAATGATATATTCGCTGATCTGTGCAATGTATTTATTTTCGGCGGGCAGACGGTTCATCCGCATCAGCTGAATGAAGCGGATCCGTCCGGACCCGAAGGCAGACAGAGAGACGTTGAGAAGATATTTACAGTGAATAAAGCCGGCGGCAGGATGATGATCGGCATTGAAAATCAGAACTTCATTGACTGCGGAATGCCTCTGCGTGCTGCAGATTATGATCTCAGCGGCTATGTCAGTCAGTACAGAGATCATCTGCGCAGTCAGAGAAGCCGGCTGAAGGGAATCCATACAGAGCATTTTCTCTCGGCATTGACCAGAAACCTGCGGCTGAGCCCGGTAATGACATTGGTTCTGTACTGGGGAAAGGAAAACTGGGACGGGCCGCAGTCATTTGCGGAGATGTTCAGCGGCATCTCGCCGGAGCTGCAGCCATGGGAAAGATTGAATTACCGTATGAATCTTGTCTGTATCCGGCAGATTCCGGATGCACAGATCAATCAGTTCAGATCGCAGGAGCTCCGCTGTGTTGTCCGTTTTCTGCAGGCAGCAGAGAATCCTGAAAAAATGAAAAGACTGATAAGAGATAATGATCTGCAGAGCATTTCCGATGAAGCAATCGATGTGATCAATGTCCTGACGGATGCAGGAATCAGAAGGATGGAAGGAGAAAAAACAGATATGTGCTATGCAATTGATGTGATCAAAAAAGAATATGCGGCAGAACAGGTCGCAATTGTCAAGGCGGAAACCGAGGCAAGAGTCAGGAAGGAAACCGAGGCAAGAGTCAGGAAGGAAACCGAGGCAAGAGTCAGAGAGGAAACTAAAAACAACCTCATCGCGGACAGTTTTGAAAGGATGAAAGAGAATAATCCTTCATTGAAAGACAGTGATATCATCCGTTTCCTTGCACAGATCTTCGGAAAGAGTGAAAAGACGATCCGCAGACTTGTCAGAAACAGGAAAAGTTTTGATATGCAGACGAACTGATTCTGTTATATTTGCGGATACTTCCAGAAGATGTCTCAATCATAAAAGAAGAAGGTGGAAACAATAACATGTGCTATGCAATTGATGTGATCAAAAAAGAATATGCGGCAGAACAGGTCGCAATTGTCAAGGCGGAAACCGAGGCAAGAGTCAGGAAGGAAATTGAGAAAAAACTCATCGCAGGCTGTTTTGAAAGGATGAAAGAGAATAATCCTTCTCTGAAAGACAGTGAAATCATCCGCTTTCTTGCACAGATCCTCGGAAAGAGTGAAAAGACGATCCGCAGGATGATCCGCAGACAGAGCGCTGCCGAAAGTGTCTGAAGAACCGGAAAGGTTCTTTTTTTTGAGAAATTTATGTAAGAACTGTGAAATTGTGTACACTGATAATAGTGAGGAAGGAAAGATGCAGGACCGGGATGTAATCAGTCTCTTCTTCAGAAGAGATGAATCTGCCATACAGGCTGTCAGTAACAAATACGGACACTATTGTTTTACTGTTGCCTGGAACATTCTGTTCAATAAAGAGACGAGTGAAGAATGCGTCAATGATACCTGGAATACCGCCTGGAACAGAATGCCTCCTGACCGTCCTTCCCGGCTCCAGTATTATCTTGCGAAAATCACCCGGGGACTGGCTATGAACCGGCTGCGTTCGGATACCCGGCAGAAAAGGGGAGACGGCGAATATGAACTGGCTCTGGAAGAACTCGAATATGCTTTGCATACGGGCAGTACTCCGGAACAGGAACTGATGGCATCGGAACTGTCATCGATCCTGAACAGTTTCCTGAAGAAACAGCCTGAAAGAGACAGGAACGTCTTTATCCGCCGCTATTTCTATCTGGAAAGCGGGAAGAAGATTGCCCAGCGGTACCATCTGAGCGAATCCAATGTCAATGTCATCCTGAACAGAGTCCGCTCCAGACTGAAGGAATGTCTGCAGGAGGAAGGTTATTTATGAACATAGCAGAACAGATCCTGCTGGCGATGAATGATATCGATGAAAGATATCTGGCAGAAAGCGAAAACAGGCGGAAGTTCAGGCTGCCTCTGGCCGTACCGCTGGCAGCTGCCGCAGCGGCAGTGATGCTTGTGATCGTATCGCCGGTAAAAAACGCACCGGATGAAAGCAAGATGGAAATCACAAACGGCCCGATGGAAGAGATGGAAGAGGATGCAGCAGGCGCATTTGATTCCTATACCGATGCAGAACCGGAAATGACCTGCATCACAGTCTATGACTCTGCCGGCCGGGAAATCAGTGAAGAAGAATACGCTGTTCTGGCACAGAAACTGAACGATGCAGGATTCGAAGCAGTCTATGACGGTATACTGCAGATCAATATCGCACCGGAAGAAATCGGAAACCTGCCATACCAGGAACAGTATTCATATCAATATCAACAAATGGGGGAATAATAACATGAAAAAAATGAATCTGATTGCAGCAGCTTTCCTGCTCATACTGGCAGGATGCGCAGGCAAAAGCGCATCATCGGAAACCGCAGCGGCAGGCGGCTATAACGGCGCCTACTATACAGAAGACGCAGAATATGATGCGGCTCCTGCCCAGATTGCCAATGAATCTGTCAGCTTCGAGGATCTCAAAGAGGAATCCGATGATCCGGTGCTGACCAGTGAAAAACTGGTCTACAGCGGTTCATTGACGGTGCAGACACTGAAATATGATGAAACGGTATCGGGCCTCCGGAATTACATTCATTCCAATGGCGGAATCGTTGAGTATGAGTATGAATACGATACCGACTATAACTGGTATACCGTAACAGATGCCCATACCGGCACCCGCCATCTGAATCTGACCGTCCGGATCCCGACAGAGAAATTCGAAACATTCATGAATGATATGGACGGCTACGGCAAAGTCGTATCCAGAAGTTCAAGCGTTGAGAATATCACCCGCCGCTACAACGACGTATCCGTGCAGATCGAGGCACTGGAGATTCAGCAGGCAAGACTGCTGGAAATGATGGACAAAGCTGAAACGATCGAAGATATGATCCTGGTCGAACAGCGGCTGACCGAAGTACAGACAAGCCTGAATTCCTATAAGACACAGCGGGAATCCATGGATACAGATGTAAAGTATTCGACAGTCACGATGACAGTGGATGAAGTGAAAGAATACAGCGATACCCATCCGAATTTCTTCCAGCAGATCGGCGAAGCATTCAAGGACGGCATGCGTTCGTTCTTCTATAACACAGAGGATCTGCTCATCGCGTTCGTGTATATGCTGCCGTATCTGGTCATCCTCGGTATTATCATCTTCTTCCTGGTCAAAAAACAGGTATTCAAAAACTTCCATCCGTTCCGCAGAAGAAAGAACAGATTTGAAGAAAAGAAAGAGAAAGAAATTCTCTGACCGCATGTCGGATCTTACGCAAAGTAAGTGAAACCAGGTCTTGAGTTGAGGAGGTACTCAGAAGAGTGCCTCCTTTTTAACAGACCATAATGAAAAACTGCAGGACA
>CADABS010000024.1 GCA_902786245.1 uncultured Erysipelotrichaceae bacterium | reverse complement strand
GAATATAATCAATATATTCCTATACTACTCATCTTTACATTTTATGACATTCCCAACAAAAAAAGACGTATTCCCATATTTTTAGGGTTTACGCCATTGTCCGCACAGACTGCGGATATTTTTTGCGTCATTCTGCATATTGATCCGAATACCTTAAACAGGAGGTATTCATGGTGAAAATAACAATAGAAGAACTGCAGCGCAGATACAGAAATCTAACGATCAGGGACAGTTTTATGTTTACCGCTGTTTTCAGCGATCCGCTGCTTCTGGCAAAACTGCTTGCTCTGATTCTTCCGGAAGAGATTCTTGATCCGGATGATATCGTAATCAAAGAAATGGAAATCAAATCGGCATATGGATCCCGGGCAGTGCGCTTCGATGTGTACAGAAAAGACAATTCGCACCTGTTTGATGTTGAGATGCAGACAGAGAGTCAGGAATTTCTGTTTGACAGAGCAATGTATAATCTGACCGCAATGGTACAGAGCATGGTGCGTCCTGACAGCCGGACGGATTATGAACTGAAATTGAAATCATATGTAATTTTCATATGTGATTATGATGTCAATCATGGCAGGCGGATGACGCATTATTCGATGAAAGACGCTGATGGAAATACAGGCAGCGACAAATTCAATATCATCCTGATCGGCTGTCACGCAAAAGAAAATGACAGTCCGCAGCTGAAGGCATTTACGGATTATGTCAGAGATCCATCCGGGACGTATGATGATGTGTTTGTACGAGAAATCGAAAACAGAGTACAATTAAAGCGGATGGATCCGGAAAGCGAGAGAGTGTATATGGACTGGCAATTCGAACTGAACCGCGCAGAAAGAGCAGGTCTGAAAAAAGGCGAGGAAATAGGCTTGAAAAAAGGCGAGGAAATTGGCTTGAAAAAAGGCGAGGAAATAGGCTTGAAAAAAGGCGAAGGAAAAGGCCGCAGAGAAGAAAGAAAAGCAATGATTTCAGCCATGATGACAAAACTGAAAGCAAAAGGATACAGTAATGAAGACGTATTGAAAATCATTGCTGAAATGACGGGTTTGCCTGCTGAAGAGACAGAAAGAATACTGTCGGGGACCGGATCCTGCTGAGATAAACAGCAGGATTTTCTCCGCAGATATAACGGTGATGGCATGAATGCATATTATCCGCCTGTGGGCATGAAAAAAGGACAGAGAGATCTGTCCTCGTTTTTATCTGTGTGTGAGCAGTTTCTTTAAACCTGTCAGGGCATGAATCTTCTTCATCATGGCATGATCGCAGGGAAGAATGAATTCACCGACAAGTTCGATCGGTCTTCCGTTGAAACGGCGCTTGAACTCAAAGACACCGTAATCATCGGCGCTTTCATCGAAGATGCCGCTGGTGCCGGTAAAGTTGTATCTGCGGCAGCCGTGCTTCTTCGCTTCGGCGATGGCGTAATTCTGAATGAAATACGGACCGTTGTATTTGCGGAATGCATCGTAGCTGCCGGAGGAAATATAATACATTTCATCGTCATACATCACGAAGTATGCGGCGGAGAGAATGATCTCTTTGCCGTATTTTTCTTCCAGTTCATCGGTTTCCTGCTGTCTTGCGTCGATCTGCTTCAGAAGTTCAAGGGCATCGTTTTTCCGCTTGGTTGCTTTCATGCCGCCGGGTGTTTCCTGCAGCAGTTCTTCGGCTTTGGCAAGCTCTGCGTTTACCTGCTGTCTTTCGATATCGATCATTTCATGGAAGTGGTCCATGTTCAGATAGGAAATCAGTACTTTGGCATGTTCCGGACCGAAGGCTTCGAGCTGAGAGCGGTAGGCTTCCAGTCCCATGTCCTCATAATTTCTCTTTTCACTGGTGAATTCCATCAGTTTCATGAATTCATCCAGATGGGCGGGGTCGAGTTCCCGGATCTGCACACCGAGTTTCTGGGCCCGTTTGATGTTTCTTCTTGTTTTGGGATCGAAGGCGCTGACGAGCTGGTCAACGGTTTTGTCTTCGAGATCGAGAACGACCATATAGCGGACCTGGCTGTCGCCCTGTACGCCTTTGTAGAATCCCTGGTGCTGCCAGCCCATGCTCTGCAGGTCATCGATGACATTCTGCCGGCAGAAGCCGCCTTCTCTGACGGCGCCGTCCTGGGTCAGCTCCTGGTATTCATAATAGGGATCCATGCGCAGATATGCCATGCCGTGTGCTTTGCAGAAAGACTGCAGATGTTCCGTAAAGAACTTTGTCAGCGCATGGTCTTCGAAGTCGCACAGGATGCCTCTCTGGGCATAGGCATAGTGATATCTGCGGGCTGCCGGAACCGCACTGAAGCCGGCGGCAGCCAGAAGCTTTCCGTCATCGTCTGTCACACCGCAGTAATACGTGTTCCAGCCGTTTTTCTTTTTCAGTTCGATCATAATAGAACTGTTGATATAATATCTGCCCGGATGCTGAAGAGCGAATGATTCATATTCAGCCGGGGGGATTTCTCGGAACTGCATTTTCAAACCGTCCTTTTCTTTTTTTCTGTACGCGATTATGATAGCGCAAATCATTCGATTTGACACCTGCGATATTCCTAGTACAATACGCCTTGTGAAGATCCGTGTGGAAATGGGCAGAGAAGATCTGCTTGAACATACAAAGGAAATACTGGAGAATGCCGATGCGCTGTTTGACGGACAGCGGCTGCTGTACATTGCCTCAGATGGAAGCAGACACCGGATTCTCTTTGAAGATAACGGTCTGACGATTGAGCGCAGCACGGAAGATATGCGCTCGAAGACGAAACTGTACAGAGGAGGAAGGGGGAAAACGCTGATCTGTTCGCAGTACGGCGATATGTGTCTGGAAACAGAACTCGTGAATTACGACTGCAGGAACGGATACAGAGCCGCAGAATACAGGATTTTCAGCGGCGGCGAAGCAGTAACGCATCAGGTGATCTATTGGCGCAGAATTGATTGAAATCTTATTGACAATGAATTGCAAGCGCATATAATTACAAAGCAAGAAAGACATTCGGGTAAGCTTTAAGGAGAGATTCAAAATGACGTATAATCAGACAATGACTGACGTTGCCTACACCTGGCTTTCTAAACGGAAAAAAGAAGTCGAATTCGGAAAACTCTGGCAGGAAGTAGCGGAGGAGATGGAAATTCCGGAAGAAAAGCGCAAGAAAAAACAGAGCCGGTTTTATTCTGAACTTTCAATGGACAACCGTTTCGCCTCACTGGAAGGAAATAAGTGGGATCTGCGGAACCGCCGTAAATTCGATGAAGTCTATATCGATACGAGCAACATCGAAATCGAAGATGAAGAAACGGATGAGCCGATCGATGACAGCGGTCTGGATATACCTAAAGGAGAAGACGCATATTAAGAGAGAGCTGTGCTCTCTTTTTTCGTGTGAAATCTTTTCAATCCAGAAAAAAAAGAATATGATTAATCTACGGATTAAAGGAGGAAAAATAATCTTATGGTACTCGTTTCTGCAAAAGAAATGATCGACAAGGCGCATGAGGGACATTATGCAATCCCTGCGTTCAACACAAACAATCTCGAATGGACAAAGTGCATCCTGCAGGCATGCGAACAGGCGAAGTCCCCGGTCATCATCCAGGCTTCTGAAGGCGCAGCTAAATATATGGGCGGCTACAAGATGGTCGTTGATCTTGTAAAAGATCTGCACGATTCTATGGGCATCACGATTCCGGTTGCTCTGCATCTGGACCACGGTTCCTATGAAGGCGCAAAGGCCTGCATCGAAGCAGGTTTCACATCTGTAATGTTCGACGGTTCCCACTTCGATTTCGATGAGAACGTTGAAAAGTCCAAGGAAATCATCGCTCTGGCACATTCCAAGGGCATCTCGGTTGAGTGCGAAGTCGGCGGCATCGGCGGAACAGAAGACGGCGTTACATCCAACGGCGAACTGGCTGATCCGGAAGAATGCGCAAAGATCGCTGCTCTCGGTGTTGACTTCCTGGCAGCAGGCATCGGCAACATCCACGGCAAGTATCCGGCAAACTGGGCCGGTCTGAACTTCGACCGTCTGAATGAGATCAATGAAGCAGTCAATGGCAAACCGCTGGTTCTCCATGGCGGCTCCGGCATCCCGTTCGAGCAGACAAGCAAGGCGATCACAATGGGCGTTTCCAAGATCAACGTCAACACAGAACTGCAGCTGGTATTCGCTGACGCAACAAGAAAGTACATCGAAGCAGGCAAGGATCTCGAAGGCAAGGGCTATGACCCCCGTAAGCTCCTGAAGCCGGGCTGCGATGCAATCGTTGCCAAGGCAGTTGAACTGATCAAGGCTTTCGGTTCTGAGAACAAGGCTTAATCATTCATGCAGGAAGTCCGGTATTCCGGACTTCTTTTTTCATGCATGAAAAAAGTATTGCAATCCTGTGAAAAATGTGATAATCACAAGAAATTCACATAAATTTGAGATGTAATTTTCATGGATTCAGGCAAATCGGTTTTATGAAATCGCTTAACTATTCGTAATTCTGTGAAAAATGACAATTTAGTGTCAGAAATGAGATGAATTTTGTGATAATCAAGGAAAGTTATTTTCATTATGAATGATAATGATTGCAAAGCGTTTCCAACATGAGTAAACTCAAGAATGAAAGGGGAGTTTCAAATCATGAATGAAAAATTTATGAACGGCCTTCTTTCCCTCGCGGGAAAGATGCAGGGTAACTCTGTTCTGAGTGCCATCAAGGACAGTTTTATCGACAACATGCCGGTCACCATCACGGGTGCTTTCGCAACCCTGTTCCAGTTTACTCTTTCGGCTACTAAGGCTCAGGGATATGACATCTCTCTGGCCAACGTACCGGGCTTCGGCTGGCTCGCAGGTCTGTGGAACATGTGGGGAACCATCAACTACGGTTGCATGAACTTCCTCGCTGTTGCTATCTGCGTCCTCGTAGCTATGCATTTCGCGGAGAACATCGGTCATTACAATGACCGTACAGTTCCGTCAGTAGCTCTTGCTTCTTTCGTAACTCTGATCACAACATCGGTCAATGGCACAGTTACAACAGAAGCTGGTGAAGAAGTTGCTTACACTGTCGGCGGTGTCGTCGCTTCTTCCTACACAAGTGCTAACGGTCTGTTCGTTTCTCTGATCGTTGCTATCTTGGCAACTCTGATCTACGTCAAGCTGGTTGACAGCGGAAAACTGAAGATCTCTCTGCCGGATTCCGTTCCTCCGAACGTAGCACAGTCCTTCGCAGTACTGCTTCCTGCAGCCTGCACAATCCTGGTCTTCGGCGCTCTGGGCTTCTTTATGACAAGCGCTCTGCACATGAGCTTCTTCGATGTCATCGGAAAGATTATGGCACCGGTAGAAAAGATCATGACAGGTCTGCCTGGCTACCTGGTAGTTGTATTCTTCATTATGCTGTTCTGGTGGTTCGGTATCCACGGCGCAAACGTAATGAGCCCTGTTACAACAGCATTCTTCGAAAGAGCATATGCTGCTAACAACGCTCTGTATGGCGCTGGTATCCCGGCTAAGCTCGGCACAAGCGCAATTGTCAACGGTACAGAATATACATATACCATCATCTGCTCGCCGTTCGCATCCGCATTCTTCTCTCACACAGGTTCCGGTCTGACAGGCGGATTCATCATCGCTGTCCTGCTGTTCTCCAAGAGAGATGACTATAAGGCTGTTGCGAAACTGGCGATCCCTTGCGGAATCTTCAACATCAATGAACCGATTATCTTCGGTATCCCGATGGTTATGAACCCGCTGATGGCTGTTCCGTTCTTCGTAGCACCGATGGCTTCCGTTACAGTCGGCTACATCCTGACAAGAATCGGATTCTGCCCTGTATTCGTAGTCAACGCACCTTGGACAACTCCGACAGGTATCCTCGGCGTCCTCGCTTCGGGCGGCAAGCTGATGGGCGGTCTGTCGCAGCTGATCTGTATTGCAGTTGCAACTCTGATCTACACACCGTTTGTTATTGCAGCTAACGCTCAGACAAACGCAGAAGAGGCAGCAGCTTAATTAATGAGCAAAGCATCAAAACGCCAGAAGCTGACGAAGGAAGAGATCCATTCGGAAAACGAGAAACTGCGTAAAAAAGTTTATGCGGATAATCTTTCCGAAGAAGATTCGAAGCGTATCGTAGAAACGCTGTCGAAGAGAAACCTGCTGGCCTATGCAATGGTCGTGTTTCTCCCGCCTGTCGGTATCTGGTATGTCTGGACAAGGCGCGAGAAACTGTATCTGAACCGTGAGTCAGTCCTGTTATGGACATTCGTCGGCTGCGTGATCATGTACAAGTATCTCGAGTACATCTGGACAATGATCAGTGCTCGCTAAGCGATCGATAAGAAGTCATACTCCGGTATGGCTTCTTTTTTTACGTTTTCTTTTCTTTTTCTTTCTCGTAAAATGGTAACAGCGGAGAACAGGCATGAGAATATCCAGCAAAATCAAAGACAGGGAGTCATTCACTCCTACGGAAAATGAAATTATCCGGTTTATCCAGACCAATTCCGACCAGGCTGTCAATATGACCCTGGACGAACTGGCGGAGACGATCTATGTTTCAAAATCGACGATTATCCGCTTCTGCAAGAAACTCGGCTACCGCGGCCATCATGAAATGTGCGTTGAACTGGCCAAGGAACTGAGCATGTTCATCGAAAACGACGCAAACCTGGATACATCGATGCCTCTGACGGCTTCGGACAATGCCCGTACCGCTGCCGATAAGATTGCGGCCATCCATTACCGGGCAGTTACCGAGACGCATCAGGATCTTGATATCCAGCGGATCAGCGAACTTGCCGCAAAGATCCGTGACTGCCGGGAACTGTATATCTATGCATTTGAGGAATGCGTATTTGCCGCAATGGACTTTGCGATGAAGCTCAGACGCATCGGATTCCGCGTCCAGACAGCGATGGTATCCGGCAGCGAGCAGTATATCGCTTCCACCCAGCCGGAGGATACGGCAGCCCTGCTGATTACATATACAGGCCGGGAAGCAATTCTCAGCCAGTGCGCCCAGGTGCTTGCCGCGAAACATATTCCGATCTATCTTGTGACCGGACCCTTCCGCAGCCGGATCCGGAACTATGCCGATGCATCCCTGGAAATCAGCTATTATGAAGCAGAACCGAAGACTGCGCCGTTCGGCTCGGAAACGGCGATGCGTGTGGTTCTCGACATGCTCTATGCACTGATTTTTCAGATCGATTATGAAAAGAATGTCAGCCAGATCAGAAAGATCTATGATCTGCGCCGGGGCATTGCGGATACGGTTGAATAACTGCAGGCATATCATGTAAAATGAACGGGATGATTAAAGCAGTCTTATTTGACATGGATGGTATTCTCTTTGACAGTGAATACTGGTATATGAAAGGCACGGTCGAACAGATGCGCGCCTTCGGCTATCAAGGCGATGAGAAGGAGATCTACCGGATCATCGGCACGACAATGGAAGGCACATACAGGATCCTGTATGAACTGCTGGAAGGCAGGGTCTCCCTGGCGCAGCTGGAGGAAAGCAATACCCGCTACTTCCGTGAACATCCGATCGATTTCAAGGCGATCATGTTTGAAGATGTACCGGCAGCGCTGAAAAGAATCAGGGCGATGGGCATTCAGACAGCGGTCTGTTCATCATCGCCGTATGATTATATTGAAAACGGACTGAAGGATATGGGCATCCGGGACATGTTTGACTATCTGATCTCGGGTGCGGATCTGGAACATCCCAAACCGGCACCGGACGGCTATCTGCTGGCCCGGCAGGCATTGGGAACTGCTCCGGAAAACTGCATCATCTATGAAGACAGCACCCTGGGAATCGAATCGGGGAAGCGGGCCGGCATCTTCACTGTCGCCCGCCGCGATGAACGGTTCCATCAGGACCAGAGTCAGGCGGATCTGATCGTACAGAACATCACGGAACTGGCGGATTGGATCGGAAAGGAAAACAGTCATGCATGAAGTAATGAAAATAGAAGGCGGCCACCAGCTTGAAGGTGAAGTAACGATATCCGGCGCAAAGAACGCGACCGTGGCACTGATCCCGGCAGCGGTTCTCGCCAACGGACCGGTGACGATCGTCGGCATTCCCCAGATCGCCGATGTGGATTCCCTCTCGCAGATCCTGCGCATTCTCAATGTCGAAGTAACCGAAGTCGGTGCGGATCATCTGATCATCAATCCGGCCAATATGAAAAATGTCGATCTGGAAGATGACGCAGTCACCAAGCTCCGCGCTTCCTATTATTTCATGGGCGCATTGCTGGGCAAATACGGCTATGTGCGCATGAAGATGCCGGGAGGATGCTACCTGGGTCCCCGCCCGATCGATCTGCATCTGAAGGGCTTTGAAGCACTTGGTGCGACAGTGGAATATGAACGGGGATGCTATACGATCAAAGCGGAACAGCTGACCGGTGCCAAGATCTTCCTGGATATTGCCAGTGTCGGCGCAACGATCAATATCATGATGGCGGCGGTCCACGCCAGAGGCAGGACCATCATTGAAAACGCAGCCAAGGAACCCGAGATCATCGACGTCGCAACCCTGCTCAACAAGATGGGTGCGAAGATCCGCGGTGCCGGTACGAATGTCATTACGATCAACGGCGTCAACAGTCTGTCGGGATGTTTCCATGAGATCATTCCCGACCGCATCGAAGCCGGTACGTTTATTATCATCGCTGCGGCAATGGCAAAGAAAATGGTCATCAACAACATCATTCCCCAGCATCTTGACGCATTGCTTTCCAAGCTGCAGGACATGGGTGTCAATATGAAGATCGATGTCGACAAGGTGACGATCGAACACAGCGATGCCCTCAAGGCGGTGGATGTGACGACCCGTCCGTATCCCGGATTTGCGACCGATCTGCAGCAGCCTCTGACCGCTCTGCTGACCCAGGCAGAAGGCGAGAGCCGGATCAAGGAAACGATCTATGCGGAGCGCTTCAAGCACTGCATTGAACTGCAGCGGATGGGAGCGGACATCGATGTCATCCCCGGCGGCGCAATCATTCACGGACCTTCCAGACTGTACGGGACAAGGGTTGCGGCCACCGATCTGCGCTGCGGTGCAGCCATGGTCATCGCCGGACTGCTGGCGGATGGCGTAACGGAAATCCACAACGTCTATCATATTGACAGAGGCTATTCCGAGATCGACAAAAAGCTCGAAGCACTCGGCGCAAAGATCTGGCGTGAACCCTGTGAAGACGATGACGAATAGTTCTTGCGGTGAAGATTCTGTTGTGATAGTATAAATAAGCACTTTCTTTAAGCACGCATAGAGGCTTAAGGCCTGAAGGGAGAATTAACATGAAGAAAGATATCCATCCTAAGTACCAGCAGTGCAAGGTCATCTGCACAAGCTGCGGTTCTGAGTTCATGACCGGTTCCATCTTAAAGGAAATCAAGGTTGACACATGCTCGAACTGCCATCCGTTCTACACAGGACGTCAGAGATTTGCACAGGCACAGGGACGTGTCGAAAAGTTCAATAAGAAATACGGACTTAAATAAGAGAAGGTCGATGACCTTCTTTATTTTGTGTTAAGCCGGCTTCCTGTATAATCATAGATGGATGCAGGAGGACAGAGGGATGAGCGAAAAACAGAATAACCTTCTGGAACAACTGCGGGATGCTTTTCTGCAGAAGCTTTCACAGGGAGAGAAGGTATCGGAAAAAGAACTGCTGGAGGAAGCACAGAAAATGCACCTCAGCGAAGAAGAAACAGAAGATCTTTTTGCCTGGTTTCAGGAACTGGATGAAACCGGGGAAATGGATGATGAAATAGCGGAGGAAGCAGAAGAAGAAGAAGAGGAAGAAGAGGAACATCAGCCGGAAATACCTTCCGTTTCTGCCGGCAGCCGCCGGGGACAGGACAGCGTCCGTCAGTATCTGAAGGAAATCGGCGATATACCTCTGCTGAAGCCGGAACAGGAATATGAAGCCGCAAAGAAGGCAGCCGAAGGCGATAAGGACGCTAAGGAACTTCTGATTTCCAGCAATCTGCGTCTGGTTGTTTCGATTGCCAAGGATTACACCAACCGCGGTCTGTCGATCCTGGATCTGATTCAGGAAGGCAATATCGGACTGATGCGGGCTGTCGAGAAATTCGATTATTCCCGCGGCTTCCGTTTCAGTACCTATGCGACCTGGTGGATCCGCCAGTCCATGACCCGGGCAATCGCGGACCAGTCAAGGGATATCCGTCTGCCGGTGCATCTGAATGAGCAGATCGTCAAGGTACGCAGGGCCGAGCGGAATCTGATCCAGGAACTGGACCGTCATCCGACGGCGGCGGAGATCGCGGAGAAGATCGACGGGATGAGTGAGGACAAGGTCGAAGAGATCCAGAAACTGATGCTGGATACCGTATCGCTGGAAACACCGGCCGGCGATGAAGAGACATCGACGCTGGGCGACTTTATTCCGAGTTCCACGGCGATCGACCCGATGGAATATGTCAATAACACGAGTCTGCAGGAGATCGTTGACAGACTCCTGAAAGAACTTCCCGAGCGGGAAGAAATGATCCTGCGGATGCGGTTCGGACTGGACGGAACGAATCATTCCAAGACCCTGGAAGAAGTAGGCAATGCCTGCCATGTCACCCGGGAAAGGATCCGCCAGATCGAGGCAAAGGCTCTGCGCCGGCTGCACCGGGAACTGAGCAGAAATAAAGACTTCCGGGATCTAACCTGGTGAAAGGAGAATGCGATGGACGCAGTCAGATCAAAACTGGCAGAAATAGAAAACGAATATAACCAGATCAGCGAAGAAATGCTGAAGGAAGAGGTCTATACCGATCCGGCAAAACTGACCCGCCTTTCCAAGAAGCAGGCTTCCCTGAAGCAGTCGGTCGATGCATATGCATCTTTGAAAGAACTGGATGAAAGAATTGCCCAGGCCGAGGAGATGCTGAAGGAAAGCGATGAAGAACTGAAGGAAATGGCCCGCATGGAAAAAGAAGAATGCGGACCGGCCAGAGAAGAACTCCTGGCGCATATCCAGCATCTGCTGATTCCCAGAGATCCCGATGATGATCACGATGTAATCATGGAAATCCGGGGCGGTGCCGGCGGCGATGAAGGCAATATCTTTGCCGGCGATCTGTACCGGATGTATACGAAGTATGCCGAAGCCAAGGGCTGGAAAGTACAGGTCATGGAAGCCAGTGTATCGGAGGCAGGCGGCTTCTCCCAGATCATTTTCTCGATCAAGGGGGCCGACGTATATCATGAACTGAAATTCGAATCGGGTGTACACCGTGTACAGCGGGTGCCGAAGACCGAAGCCCAGGGACGCATCCACACATCCACGGCGACAGTGCTCTGTCAGCCGGAAGCGGAGGAAGCGGATATTGAAATCGATCCCAAGGATCTGACGATCGAAACACACCGGGCAAGCGGTGCCGGCGGCCAGCATATCAACAAGACGGACAGTGCTGTCCGGATCGTGCATCTGCCGACCGGTATCACCGTCAACTGTCAGGAAGGACGCTCTCAGATCGAAAACAGGGAAACCGCCATGCGTCTGATAAGAGCCCGCGTCTATGAAGAAATGAACCGGCGCCGGGAAGAAGAAGAAGGAAAGATCCGCCGGGCCAAGATCGGTACCGGCGACCGCTCGGAGAAAATACGTACATACAACTATCCCCAGAACCGGGTGACCGATCACCGCATCGGACTGACCATCACCCAGCTCGACCGGATCATGGAAGGAAAGCTGGACGGCATCATCGAAGGCCTGACCGCTGAAGAAGAAAGAAGAAAACTGGAGGAAACACAGCTGTGACGAAGTTTTCCAGATGCGTAAAAGAATATGAAAAACTGTGCCGCAGAAACGATGTGCCGGAAGAAACGGTCATGGCTTTTCTGGTTGAACTGTCCCAGAAAGAACGCTATAACCTGTATGCCAATTTCAATGAAGAAATGCCGGCGCAGCTGGAAGCAGAATTCAGAGCCGGCATGGAGCGGATCCTGAAGCAGGAACCGATGGCGCATGTATTGGGCTATTCATGGTTCTACGGCTACAAGATGATCGTCAACGGCAATGTTCTGATTCCCCGCTATGAGACAGAGGAACTCTGTGCCCAGATCCTTGCGAGGACTGATGAGTACTTCGCAGATCTTGAAACGATCGAATGCGTGGATATCGGCACCGGCAGCGGTGCAATCGCCATTGTTCTGGCAAAAGAAGAACCCCGGATCCATATGCGGGCAACGGATATCAGCGAAGAAGCGCTGGCAACTGCCATGGAGAATGCGAAGCTGAATGAAGCGGAGATCGAATTCACCGCCGGAGACATGGTCAAGCCGCTGATCGCGCAGAATGTAAAACTGGATGTGCTCGTATGCAATCCGCCCTATATCCCTGCCCATGAAGAAATGGAAAAAGCAGTCGTTGACTTTGAACCGCATGTCGCCCTGTTCGGCGGCGATGACGGCCTGTTCTTCTACCGCGAGATATTCCGCGACTGCCGCAGCGTCATGAAAAAGAAATCCTTCATGGCATTTGAGATGGGCTGGAACCAGAGAGAGCATATCAGCGCACTGATCGAAGAGACGCTGCCGGAATGCAGATACGAAATACTGAAAGACATGAACGGAAAAGACCGGATGCTGTTTGTGTATTTCGGCTTATAATATCCCGGAGGGAGAATGCCCATGACCGCAAAGAAAAAAAAGAAACTGTCAAAGGCCGGCCGCTGGATCCTGGATCTCATCCTGATCGCTGCGCTGCTGACAGCAGGCTATTCGGGATACCGGATCTATTCCGCAATGCATGCATATCAGGAATCGGAACAGGAATACACTGTGATCCGCGGGGAAGTCATGAATTCAGAGATAAAGATTTCTGACTACCGCCATGATATCAACTGGGAAAAACTGCAGGCAATCAATCCGGATGTCGTCGGCTGGATTTCCATGAAGGATTCGACGATTGACTATCCGATCGTACAGGGAAACGATAACGTATATTATCTCAATCATCTGATCAACGGCAGGGAATCCAATGCCGGTACGATCTTCATCGATGTCAATAACAGCGATCCGTTCAATGACCGCAATACAGTTCTCTATGGCCACCATATGCTCAGCGACCCCAAGATGTTCGCAGAACTGGAAAACTATGAGAATCAGTCGTACTATGATACCCATAAGACACTGATCATCGAAACCCCGGATAAGGTATATGAACTGCAGGTTGTTGCCGGCATCAAGACGGTCGGCACCGGCGGCTATGTCCGGCTCGGCTTTGAAAATGATGATGCATTCCTGAACTATGTATATTCATTTACCAGCCGCTCAACGTTTACATCAGATGTCTCAGTTGCGGCCGGTGACAGACTCATACTTCTGTCAACCTGTTCCTATGACCAGAACGACGGAAGATATGCACTGCTGTGCCGGATCAATGAAATAGAGGAATGAGGAGGAGAGAAAGCATGTATACGATCAAAGACCTGTATGATCTCGATCATACGCTGGCAAAGAACTATCTTGCACAGTTTACATATCCCTGGGAAGCGCTCGACGGCATCAAGAATCTGATCGTTGAACTGGGTGCGCAGCTCAGTACGGATGAATACGATGAAGTCAGCGAACATGTCTGGGTCCATAAAACCGCAAAGGTATTCCCCAGTGCATATCTTGGTGCACCGTGCATTATCGGACCGAATACGGAAGTACGCCACTGCGCATTTATCCGGGGCAGTGCTCTGGTCGGTGCAGACTGCGTTGTCGGCAACAGCTGCGAGCTGAAGAATGTCATTCTCTTTGACCATGTGCAGACACCGCATTACAACTATGTCGGCGATTCTATTCTTGGTTATTATTCCCATATGGGAGCCGGATCCATTACTTCCAATGTCAAATCCGACAAGAAGCTGGTTGTCGTACATAACAGGGAAGAATCCATTGAAACCGGACGCAAGAAGTTCGGTGCCATGCTCGGCGACAATGTCGAGGTCGGCTGCAACTCCGTTCTGAATCCGGGTACGGTCATCGGCCGGGGAAGCCGCGTCTATCCGACTTCCTGCGTCAGAGGCGTCGTTCCGGAAAACAGCATCTACAAGAAAGACGATACGATCGTACCGATTGCCTGATGAAGAAAAAGATACTTATTGCACTTGCATGTCTCAGCATGCTCGGCTGCACGGCACCTGAACAGGACGAAACCGTCATCGGGCCCGAAACCGAACCTGCCGTTGAACCGGAACCTGTCGTTGAACCGGAGCCGGAAAAACCGAAGACGATTCTGGAAACGGCGGAGATCCGTACGATCATCTGGAACGGACAGGATGTCGGAAACTATTCGGTTGCCTGGGCGGATTCCTCCATCTGTACGGAAGAAGCCCTGACGGAGTGGTATTTCGATTATGTGGAAGCCAACAGTCTCTGGTACGGTATTATCATCTATACCGATCAGGGAAATGAGGATTTCGGCATTCTCGGATCGGAAGGCTATGTCAGTATCGGGGTACCCATCGGTACAGATGAAAACGGCAATGTTTCGTGTCTGGATACTTCCGATGCGATCAAGTATATCGCCAGCGGCGGTGTTCTTGTCAGAGTCAGTTAAGGATGATCAAAGGGTCATCCTTTTTATATGCACTTTATTCGTAATATTCTATGTACATCCGAAACAGCAGAGCTCCAATGTCCCTGCTGTTTCGGACAGTAATCCGGAAATCATGAATCATTGCGGGCATGCAGAAGGCATGAGAAAATGGGCATGTGCTGCCCCGTGTCTGTTATGAATGCATATGAATAACTGCCTGTACCGCAGTGATTACAGTGCTTCGATCAGTCTGTCGACGTTTTCTTCTTTTGTCGCAAAACTTGTGACAAAGCGGATGACCTGATGATGATCATCCAGTCTTGCCCAGGGTGTATAGGCAAAGTTTTCTGCCAGTTCTGCTGCCTTTTCATCGCTGATGATCGGGAAGAGCTGATTTGTTTCGGATCTGTACTGGAAGGCATAGCCTTTGTCCGCAAAGCCCCTGGTCAGTTTCTCTGCCATGGCGATGGCGTGCTTTGAAATGGTCAGATACCGGTCATCCGTGAACAGTGTTTCAAACTGGATGCCAAGCATTCTGCCTTTGGCAAGCATGCCGCCATGCTGCTTGATGTGGTAGCGGAAATCCTTCTTCAGTGCTTCATTGGTAATAACGACTGCTTCTCCGAACAGAGCGCCGACCTTGGTTCCGCCGATATAGAATACATCGCACAGGTTTGCGATATCTGCCAGTGTCATGTCATTGTCAGCCGCTGCCAGACCGTATCCCATGCGGGCGCCGTCGATGAACAGGGGAATGTCATGTTTTCTGCATACAGCATAGAGATCGCTCAGCTGCTGCTTTGAATACAGCGTACCGCTTTCTGTCGGGAAGGAAATATAGACAATGCCCGGCTGTACGGTATGTTCAAACGACGCGCTGGCATAGTGGTCATTGATGTATTTATCCACCTGGGCAGCAGAGATCGTTCCGTCTGTGCTCGGAATGGTCAGGCACTTATGGCCGGAAGCTTCCAGGGCACCGGTCTCATGGCCGTTGATATGGCCGCTGTCTGCGCAGACTGCACCCTGATGGTGTTTCAGGACGCTGCAGATCACCGTGACATTTGCCTGGGTTCCGCCGACCAGGAAATGGACAGCCGCATCTTCTCTGCCGATTGCTTTTTTAATCAGATTTCTGGCGTTTTCACAGTGCGGATCTTCGCCGTATCCGATCGTCTGTTCGTCATTGCTTTTGATGAGAGCGTCCAGTATTTCCGGGATGCATCCCTCGATGTAATCACTGTCAAATCGTATCATGTCAATCACCTCGGTGATATGGTATCATGAACGAGGTGATTTTTATGATCAGACGATTCAGAAAAGATGAAATCAGAGAAATGGCAGAGATTCTCCGCAATGACGGGGTCATCTCCGTACCGACGGATACCGTCTACGGCGTATGCGCCAGATATGACTCCCTGACTGCCCAGGAACACCTGCGCGATATCAAAAAAAGACCGAAGGACAAGGCATTCCCGCTGATGTGCGCGGATATCGAACAGATCCGCTCTGTCGCCGAGACAACTGCTGTCAGCGAAGCGCTGATCCATGCGCTGATGCCCGGACCGGTAACGCTTGTGATGAAGAAAAAGACGGAGGTTCCTGCCTTTGTCAACGGCGGGATGGATACGCTTGCCATCCGCATGGCAACGGATGATGCCCTCAAGGAACTGATCATGAAGACGGGATGTCCGCTGTATATGACCAGTGCGAATCTATCAGGTGAACCGGTCTGTACAAATCTCGATGAGATTGAAAAATTCTGTCCGATGCTCGATGGTATGATGGAGGGGGAAACCTCCTTTGGAAAAGCAAGCACGATTATTGACTGTACGAAAGAGATACCGGCGATCCTGCGGGAGGGACCGGTCTGTGAAGAAACAGTCATGCGCATATACGAGACAGTGAAAGGAAAAACAGTATGAAAGACAAACAGCTGGAACATCTGATTGAACTGGAAGCACAGCGTCAGCGTCATAACATTGAGCTGATCGCATCGGAAAATTTCTGCTCCAAAGAAGTAAGAGAAGCAGCCGGTTCCATTCTGACGAACAAATACGCCGAAGGCTATCCCGGCCGGCGCTACTACGGCGGCTGTGTGCATATCGATGAAATCGAAGATCTTGCCAGAAACAGAGCTTGCGAACTGTTCGGTGCGGATCATGCCAATGTACAGCCCCATTCCGGTTCCCAGGCAAACATGGGCGTCTATATGAGTGTACTGCAGCCGGGCGACAAGGTACTGGGCATGGACCTGGCAGCCGGCGGACATCTGACCCATGGTGCCAAGGTATCCTTCTCGGGAAAACTGTATGACTTTTACTCCTATGGCGTCGACCGTGAAACGGAATGCATCGACTATGATGCCGTACGCAGGTATGCAATGGAAATCCAGCCGAAGCTGATCGTCTGCGGCGCTTCGGCCTATGCAAGAGCGCTGGACTTTGCCGAGTTCCGCAGAATCGCGGATGACAGCGGAGCGATGTTAATGGTCGATATGGCCCATATCGCCGGTCTGGTTGCGGCAGGATATCATATGAATCCGGTACCGTATGCCGACTTTGTCACAACGACGACGCACAAGACACTGCGCGGACCCCGCGGCGGCATGATCCTGTGCAGAGAGCAGTATGCCAAAGCAGTGGATAAGGCAATCTTCCCGGGTATCCAGGGCGGACCGCTGTGCCATATCACTGCAGCCAAGGCAGTATGTTTCTATGAAGCGATGCAGGATGATTACAAAGAGTATATCCGCCAGCTTCTCGATAACTGCCAGGTACTGGCAAAGACCCTGCAGGAAGAAGGATTCCGTCTGGTTTCCGGCGGAACAGACAACCATCTGATCCTGGTTGATACAATGTCCATGGGCATCACCGGCAGAGATGCGGAAGCAGCCCTTGATGAAGTCAATATCACTGCCAACAAGAATGCCATTCCGTTTGATCCGCAGAAGCCGAACATCACCTCCGGTCTGCGTCTGGGAACGGCAGCCATGACGACCAAGGGATTCAAAGAAGATGATTTCCGTCAGGTCGGTACCTGGATCGCCCAGGTTCTCAAGAACAGAGACAGCGAAGAACTGAAAGCAAAGATCAGGGAAGAAGTCATTGCCCTGTGCGATCAGCATCCGTTTGAATAAGGGAGAAGAAACATGAGCAAAATCGTATTTCTGGATGTCGACGGAACACTCATCGACTACAATGCAAAAACGCCTGCCAGTGCCAAGAAGGCAATTGACGAGGCAAGAAAGAACGGACATAAGGTGTATATCTGCACCGGATGTTCCAAAGCTGAAATCGAACAGAGAGATCTGCCGGATCTCGATGGCATGATCGGCGGCAACGGTGCCTATGTCGAAGACAGCAATGTCGTCGTCATGCATCAGGGACTTTCGAAAGCAGATGTAAAGCACATCGTCGACTGGTGCAATGACCGTCATCTCGGATTCTATCTGGAAGCCAATTCCGGCATGTACTGCAACGACTATATGCTTGAACAGGGTCCTGCGACCATGGTCAAATACGCGACCGGCAAAGGTGCGGATCCGGCCAAGGCCGAAGCCACGGCAAGCGGCTTTGTGAACAGCTTCATCCATCTGCAGGGTGAAGACCTGTACCGTGAAGATGTAAACAAGATCAGCTTCATTCTCAGTTCCTATCAGGATCATCTGGATTCCAAAACGGAATTCCCGGATCTGATTGCGAATACCTGGGGCGGCAAGGGTGAACTGGCACTGTTCGGCGATCTCGGTCCGGCCGGCATTACCAAGAAACATGCCATTGAAGTTCTGCTGGACTATCTCCATGCGGATCAGAAGGATACGATTTCCTTCGGCGATGCCAAGATCGATCTTTCGATGTTCGAACTGTGCGCATTCAATGTTGCGATGGGCAACGGCGGTCCGGAAATCAAGGAAGCAGCGGATTATATCACGACCGATGTCAATGACGACGGTCTGTACAATGCGTTTAAGTATCTCAAACTGATTGACTGATGATACGGGACCTGTGCAGGTCCCTTTCATTTGAGGAGGAAGCCATGAAAACAGCAGTATGCGGCATCGGAAACATGGGAAAAAGATATGCGTTTTATCTGCAGAATCAGAAGATCCGCGGTCTTGAACTGCAGGCACTGACCCGCATCCGTCCGGCAGACAGGGAAATGTTTGCGCCGTCTTTGCATAACGGTATACAGGTATATGAAAGCGCCGGGAACCTGCTTGACAGTATCGAAGCAGGAAAAGAACAGATCGGTGAACTGCATTGCACAGAGGCGGAATACCGCTATACATCCAAAGACAGCTTCCGCAAGATCCGGGGCATCTGGCATACCATGGAAGCACCGGCACAGACGGATCCCTATATTGCAGTTCTGCAGGCATTCGCAGATGAAGCCAACGGCACAGGACACTGTATTGCCCCGGGCAGCGAAGGAAGAAAAAGCCTTCTGCTGGCCAATGCCATTGCATTATCCTCCTGGCAGAAGCGGATGATCCATCTGCCCGGGGAGAATACGGAAGAAGAAAAAGAATTCGAAAGAATCTACGAAGAAAACCTGAACAGGAAAGCAGCGGAAGGCAGATAAAAAGAAAGCTTTCCGCTTTCTTCTCAGTTCTGTTTTCTGCGGATCTGCTCCAGGACCGGAATGATCTTTTCAAGATCGCCCAGACGCAGAGCTTCTTCCCGCATTCTTCTCGTATTTTCCGCAAACCGGTCATCGCTGCAGATCTGCCGGTAGGCTTCATAGAGACCGGAAACGGTCAGTTCTTCTTCGAACAGATACAGGCCGATACCGCATCTCTGGGCAGTCTGTCCGTTCCAGATTCGGCTGTATGTATGATCGGTGACGATGATCTGCGGTATGCCGCAGGCGGCAGCCTGATGGTACAGGGCTGTATTTCCGTCATGGATCAAAACGGAAGCGCTCGGGATACGGGATACCGGCGGCTTCTGCAGAAACTGCAGATATCCAATCTGTTCATTCTTTACGCCATCCACCCATGCGTATACCGGATAGGGTGCGCCGCCGAATGTTTCTTTGATTACGCTCCGCAGTGAAGAAGTATTCTTTTCCGTATTTCCCAGCAGGATGAGCGGATCGCCGCTGTTTGACGGACGCAGCGGATAAGCACGGATCACACCGATCCGGGAGATATCGCTTTCTTTGCGGAATCCGGCGGTATCTGCGGTTCCGGGCGAAACCCGGGACCGGCACCGGTTATACAGGGCGGCAAGGGTATGTTCCTGTTCAAGCCGGAAGGAAGAGAGAACCGCATTCAGGCCTTTCAGCAGTTTATAGGGCGGTGTCTTGGAACGGTACATCGCCGGATGGACCCAGGCGCATACCGGTATGGAGCGGACCCTTGCGGCAATGCATGCGGCAGGTCTGTCCATGACGATCATGACATCGGGATGAAATGCATCGATGGTCCGGATCAGATGATCGGTATCTTCCTGCAGATATTTCTGCTGGAGGCAGCCGTTATTGTACATCCATTCTTCATAGCTGCGTCCGTCTGCCCGGATCAGAAACGGTTTTTTCGTCACTGGACACGGATGCAGAGAAACCCCTGACAGACGGATATCTTTCGGGGCAGAGACGGCGGTACTGTGACCGCTGCGCACCAAAAGTTCTGCCAGTTCCCGGGTAAAGCAGGCATTGGCTTCCATGGTGTTTCTGAGGATCAGCGGCACGATCAGAATTCTCATAGTATCAGTATACACCACCTTGCCTGTGCGCCTGGATTGGAATATCATTGTAAAAGAGAAAAACGGAGGAGTTCAAATTATGCTTACAGTACTCGATCACCCTTTAATCACGCATAAACTGACACAGATGAGAGACAAGAACTGCGGTACCAAAGATTTCCGTGAGCATCTTGATGAAATTGCAGAACTGATGGCGTATGAAGTATGCCGCGACCTGCCGGTCAAGCCGGTTGAAATTGAAACACCGATGGCAAAGATGACAGGCTATGAACTGTCCAAGGAAGTCATCATCGTTCCGATCCTGAGAGCAGGCATCGGCCTGCTGGACGGTATCCGCCGTCTGGTTCCGACTGCCAAGGTCGGCTTCATCGGCTTGTACAGAGATGAGGAAACACTGGAACCGCACGAATATTTCGCAAAGTTCCCGAAGAATCTGGAAGACGCGATCGTCATGGTCGTCGACCCGATGCTTGCAACAGGCGGAAGCGCTGTTGATGCGATCAATATGATCAAGAAGCGCGGCGCAAAGAATATCAAGATGGTCTGCCTGGTCGGCGCACCGGAAGGTGTCAAGGCACTGGAAGAAGCGCATCCGGATGTCGATCTGTATCTGGCAGCGCTGGATGAAAAACTCAATGAGACCGGCTACATCGTTCCGGGTCTGGGCGATGCCGGCGACAGAATTTTCGGCACGAAGTAAATGTCAATGACCATGTTTTTCTGCCGGAGCGCAGTGTATCTCGCAGCGTTTGCGGCAGCCTGGTACGGGCTGAGCGCGCTGCATTATGAGAAGTTTCTCAGAGGTTCCCATGTACGGCAGGCACAGGTCCTGTACGTCATGATGGCCATGGCACTGGCATGGATGGCAGGATCATTCATTCTTGAATTTATTTACAGATAAAATGCGTAAAAAGCTCTTTCCCTGCGTATATACACAAAGGAAGGAGTTTTCTTTATGCCGGAGAACAGATTGGATGATGCAATATTCACATGTTAATTTGCATGGGTTTGAAATGATTCATATAATATCCGTACAGAACATTGAGAAAGGCGGAAAGAATATGCCAAGTATAAAACCGATTTCTGACTTAAGAAACTATACGGATGTATTAAGAGAAGTTGACGAAAAGAAAAGAGTATATCTGACAAGAAACGGCCACGGTGCCTATGCCATTATGCGTATCGAAGAAGCAGATGAACTCGACAGAGTAAAGGCAATGTATCATCTTCTGACAGATCTGAAAGCAGCAGAAGATGAAGCACAGAAAAGCGGCTGGATTGAAGCGGATGTGCTGGAAAAAGAAATGGGGATTTCTGATTGAGGAGACTGGTTTATTCGCTGCAGTATCGCAGAAAACTGAAAAAGATAAAAAAAGCTTAGTTTCCACTTCGGCGGAGAAGTCAGCTTAAGGACACTGCAGCGGATTACAGATCGGCTTCATCTGCTGCAGATTCATCCGGAAAGCGGGGTGTCTCTGCGCGGAATGTACGGTGTTGATACGGATTATCGATATGTTTATATTGCTCATAATTATGTTTTTTTCCGTGTTTCAGAAGACAGTATTCAAATCATTAATATCTTTCATGAACATGAAGACTATATGCTTGCTCTTTTTGGAGCCGGTTCCATGGAGGAAACGCAGGACCGCTATATAAATGAATCGGGCATGTCATATAATCTGCTGTGAAAAAATGCGTAAAAAGCTCTTTCCCTGCGTATATACACAAAGGAAGGAGTTTTTCTTTATGACAGTGAAAAATAATGAAAAGATGTGGACGCAGTATATGCGCTACCGGGCAGGTATTTATGAAACCCTGATACCGGAACATTATACGGGCTCTCTGATCTCAGAGGCCAACTGGATCATCCGGTCGCGGATGTCATCCGGTGAGGCAATGGGTATCCGGGTGCGGCCGGGAGATATCTGCTATATGGATTTCGGCATGGCCTATCTCAATGAGGTCGGCTACCAGCATTTCGGACTGATTATCTCCGTCAAAAACCGCAAGGCACTGTGTGTGCCGATGACCAGCAATCCGAAGACTTATGCCCAGGCCTATGACCGTACTGACAATCCCAATGGCAAGAAACATCTGATGCGGATCGGTATGCTGGAGGGGATGAACCGTCCTTCGGTCCTGTTTCTCAATGATTTCCGCTTCGTCAATACAGCCAGAGTCATTGATGTCAAAGCGCATATGCCGGTGGACAGTGCCATGTTCAGAACAGTAAGAAACAGAGTCATCGATATGATATGATTCTGCTGTGAAAAAGATGGCAGGCACATGGCTGATCGGCGTATCGGGAGGGCCGGATTCAATGGCTCTGCTTTCAATGTGCCTGGACAGTCAGACGGATATCGTCTGTGCCCATGTCAATTATCATCATCGTCCCGAAGCAGATGAAGAAGAGATGTATGTGCGCTCGTTCTGTCAGGAACATCATATTCCCGTGCATGTACTGAACACACCGTTTGTATATACAGGGAATTTTGAAGCTGCCGCAAGAGACAGAAGATATGCCTTTTTCTGCAGCCTTGTGAAAGAAAACAGTTATGCCGGCATCATGGTCGCCCATCATGAAGATGATCTGATCGAGACCTATTTCATGCAGGAAGAAAAGAATATAGAGCCGTCGTATTACGGACTGAAAGAAGAAATCCTGTACCAAGGCGTACGGGTCGTCAGACCACTTCTTGGCTATACGAAGAAGCAGCTGGAACAGTACTGCGATGAAAGAAAGATCCGGTATTATATCGATTCCACCAATGCGGATGAAAGCTATGCCCGCAACCGGATCCGTCATACCATGGTTGAACCGATGTCCCGGATGGAAAGGGATATGGTTCTGCGGGAAATCAGAATGAAGAATGCCGTAAAGCAGGAAAGAACCTGCCGGGTAAAGACGATGATCCGCGATGCAGAGGTATCGCTTGAAGAATACCGGCATCTGCCGGAAGAAGACAGAATCGCTCTGCTGCGGATGACGGCGGGAAATGACCATCTCTCCCGTGCATTTCTTTTGGAAACCGATCATATTCTGATGAAGCAGAATGATTTCATGATCCGTATCGGGAAAAGAAATCTGGTGCAGAAGGACGGGCATTTCTTCATGGCTGATCTGTATGATCCTTTTGAAGATACCTATGCATCCCTTGATGAAATGCGGAATATCATGAAAAAGACATACCGGATCACAGAAGGAACACCGGGTGTCTTTGCCTGTACGGTGAAAGAGGATGACTTTCCTCTGACTGTGCGTTCCTTCCGGGAAGGCGACCGGATCAGGATGCGTTTCGGTACCAAGAGCGTTCACCGTTTTTTCATCGACCGCCATATTCCCCTGTATTTACGGGAGACCTGGCCGGTCGTTGTGAACAGCCGCGGGGACATTATTCTGGTGCCCGGGCTGGGATGCGATGTAAATCATTACTCTGTAACGCCCGATTTCAATGTGATACAATATCCTGGTTAATACACAATAACTGCAGCGGGGTCATATCTATGTGGGAAAAGAATTCAATCAAAGAAGTACTGTACAGCGAAGAAGATATCAGAAAACGTGCCGGAGAACTGGGGCGGCAGATCACCGAAGATTATAAGAACAGCGGCAAACCGCTTCTGCTGGTGGCGCTGTTAAGAGGAAGCGTTCCGTTCCTGGGTGAACTGATCCGCTGTATCGATATGGATATCCAGTATGACTTCATGGATGTATCAAGCTACGCCGGTACAAAGTCCACCGGCGACATCCGGATTATCAAGGATCTGGATACATCGGTCAAAGGTCTGGATATTCTGCTGGTAGAAGATATTGTCGATACCGGCAGAACGATTGCCGAAGTCGTCAAGACACTGAAGCACAAAGGTGCAGAGAGCGTCCGTATCGTAACGCTGCTGGATAAACCGAGCCGCAGGACTACGGATATCTATGCGGATTATATCGGATTTACCGTACCGGACGCATTCGTCGTCGGATTCGGTATGGACTATGATCAGAAATTCCGCTGCCTGCCGTATATCGGCGTTCTGAAGGACGAAGTATATAGTAATGAGGAGTAAATAGATGCAGAGAAACAGATTTGCAAACTTTCTGCCTTATCTGGTTGTAATTCTTTCCGTCGTCATGTTAATGACGATGAACCAGGGCAGCGCCGTCAAAACGCTGACCTATCAGGAACTGCAGACAGTTCTGAAAGAAGAAAAGATCACCGAGAGTTCTCTGGCGATCGGATCGAATATTACAACGGTCAAAGGTACATATGAAAAAGATGACCAGAAGGTTGTTTTCCAGTCGACGGTTCCCTCAACTACACAGGAAATCGATGTTCTGCTGGAAACACTGGACAGTTCCAAGCTTTCCATTACCGATGCGGATGCGTCCAATGTATTCCTGGATACGCTGCTGACTCTGATTCCGTTTGTAATCATGGGCGGATTCTCAGTCTGGCTGATCACAAGAATGAACGGCGGCGGTGCCAATAACAAGGCATTTGAATTCTCCAGAAGCAGAGCCCGTCTGGAAGGCAAGATCAAGGTCAGATTTTCGGATGTCGCAGGCTGCGATGAAGAAAAGCAGGAAATGGCTGAAATCATCGACTATCTGAAATATCCCAAGAAGTTTGAAAAGATGGGTGCCCGCATTCCCAAGGGCGTACTGCTGAGCGGCCATCCCGGTACCGGCAAGACGCTGCTTGCCAAAGCAGTTGCCGGTGAGGCAAATGTGCCTTTCTACAGCATTTCCGGTTCAGACTTTGTCGAAATGTTCGTCGGTGTCGGTGCATCCCGTGTCCGCGATATGTTCAAGAAGGCGCAGCAGACTGCTCCGTGCATCATCTTCATCGATGAAATCGACGCAGTCGGACGTCAGAGAGGCGCAGGCTTCGGCGGCGGCCATGATGAACGTGAACAGACACTGAACCAGCTCCTTGTTGAAATGGATGGTATGGAAGAGAATACCGGCATCGTCGTAATCGCCGCAACCAACCGTCCCGATGTCCTTGACCCGGCGCTGCTGAGAGCGGGAAGATTCGACCGTCAGATCACGGTTTCTCTCCCGGACCGCAAGGGCCGTGAAGCAATCCTGAATGTTCATGCCAGAAACAAGCATTTCGCCAGTGATATCAATATGGATGCCCTGGCCAAGAGAACGCCCGGCTTCTCCGGTGCGGATCTTGAAAACGTACTGAATGAAGCTGCGATTCTGGCAGTCCGTGAAAACAAAGAAGAAATCTCGATGTCCAATATCGATGAAGCAATCGACCGTGTCATGATGGGTCCGGCCAAGGTAAGCCGTACCTATGATGAAAAGACGAAGAAACTGGTTGCCTATCACGAAAGCGGACATGCCATCGTCGGTCTGTTCCTGGAAAATGCCCAGGTGGTACAGAAAGTCACGATCATTCCCCGCGGTCAGGCAGGCGGCTACAACCTGATGACACCGAAGGAAGAAAAGATGATGAACACCAAGAACGATCTGCTTGCGACGATTACTTCGTACATGGGCGGACGTGTAGCTGAGGAAACATTCTTCGACGATGTAACGACTGGTGCCATCAATGATATCGAAAGAGCAACCAACATTGCCAAAGACATGGTTACTCTGTACGGTATGAGCGATCTGGGACCGATCAAGTACAACAGCGGAAACGAAAACGTATTCCTTGGCAGAGATTATAATTCACCGAACAATGTCTCCGGTGAAGTGGCTTATGAAATCGACCAGGAAGTCAGAAAGATTGTCAATTCCTGCCATGACATGGCCGCAAAGATCATCAGAGAGCACAGCGATCAGCTGATTGCGATTGCCAATGCTCTGATGGAAAACGAAACCCTGACAGCTGAGCAGATCCAGCACATCGTCCATGGCGAGCCGGAACCTGCCCAGGAACTGGCAGTCGCAAATTCGTAAGGAACATATGAGGTACCGGAATTCTCCGGTATCTTTTTTTGATTTTCGCTGCAGGATAGACAGAGAGGATGCGGGATGTCGATATAAATGCTCAGACAGAAAAAAGCAGTACGGGTTTTCCGTACTGCATGTACTACAGGATACTGTTGATGAACAGCGCTGAAGTGGCAATGATGAATAAGATCATGCCGGGTGAAAGCAGGGAAGCTTTCATCCTTTTCTTCAGAGGAATCTGTTCCGGTGCGGTCAGATACTGTCTGCCGGCTGCTTCGGTAAAGAACAGAACCAGTCCGCCCAGTGCCATGGCAATCAGCAGAATCAGATATGCAATATAGAGAATGACCTGGGGTGTCATGATCTGGGAAACGGTCATGTCTGCCATTTCCGTGAATGACGGCAGGGATGCATTGACATATTCCGTCAGCAGCGGTCCGACGATGCCGCCGACGAAGTTGACGAACATATGCATTGCAATGGTATAGCGCAGTCTGCCTGTCTTCAGATAGACATAGCCCCAGACAAGACCCAGTCCGACACAGTAGAAGAACTGTGAGAAGTTGCCGTGGAACAGACCGAACATCAAAGCAGAGATGAGCACAGCGGCTTTTTCATCATAGAGACTGAAACGGTCGATCAGCTGTCTGCGGAATACGAATTCTTCAATGCACGGCGCCAGGATGACGACAAACAGAATACGCATCCAGACGGAGCCGGTACTGATATACAGGCTCATCGGGCTGATTTCCTCGACGGCAGGTCTGAGCGATGCAAAGAACATGACGACGACGCTGCCGAGGATGTTTCCGGCATACATGATAAAGATACAGATCAATGGAAGGATCCATATGTATTTTGCCGGCAGAGTGATCTCATTGAGCTTTCTTTTGGGCATCTGCTTCAGGATGAGCAGTGCCAGAGGTACAGCAATCAGATACATCGGCAGGAATGTCAGCAGCCAGGCGCCGGTTTCGGATTCCGCAATACCCGGACGGATGCTTTCGGCAATCTTCAGCACACCCGTCTGGGCGGCAACGGACATGACGAGCATGTTAGTCAGGGCCAGACCGCAGCGGTTGAATGCTTTCTTCGCATCTGATTCTGTTTCTGTGATCTGCCGGATCGGCGGTGTGCCGCCCTGGGGCTGCAGCCAGATCGGAATCAGACAGAAGAATACGGCACCCAGTGCAAGATTGACAAGAGAAGCAGCCGCCGCACCGAGATATGCATGGCTGAATGTGATGCCGATGGCAATCACGGCGATATCCGGCAGAAGACCGAAGTAGATGAACATGATCTGAATGACCTGCTTGATCGTCTTGCCGATGGCAGAGGGAATCGATACATCCAGGAAGGTGCTGATGCTTGTCGCGTAGAAGTCTACGGAGAGGATCAGCGGTATGCCTGCCAGCATCTGCAGTACATCGCCCTGCAGGATCAGTACCGCTGCAATCATTCCCGGCAGGATATCCAGGAAGCAGTTGGCGGTGCCCGCCAGCATGGACCAGAACAGTTTCTTATAGGAATTCTCGGGAATCATCCGGAAGTATTCATTCCGGGTGTCTTCCGCCATCGGATTGCCCAGTGTCCGGAAGAATACCATGACGCCGATTGCCAGGATGACCGGCACAGCGCTCCGTGTATTCACGAGAAACCGCAGCAGCAGGGCCATACAGACGGCAATGACGAGATATGTCTCGCTTGTCTTGGTGAAATAGTGCAGATGGCCGAAGCGGAAGCGGTTGTACATCGTCTTGTGGAAGAATACCGATGCGCCCCAGCCTTTATGGAGACCGTCGCGCTCGATCGAATCGGCTCTGTCCTTTTTCCGTTTTGCGAAGACAAAGCGTCCGGAAGTATCGGAATTGATCCGTTCCATCATCTCCGCGACTTCCTGCGATCTTGCCATGGCATCTTCATAGAAGTCTGCTTTGATTCTATAGATGCATGCGGAAGTCAGAACGCAGCCGAGGATGACAAGGGCTGCAGACAGCAGGGACATCGGCAGGTTTCCGTCAATGGAAAAGCGGCAGAAGCCTTTCAGCCATCCCCACAGCGGTATCCATCTGGAAACCGGGGAATTGAAGAAACTGTCTGCGGCCTTCAGCCATGGCTCATGGCTCAGCAGAGCATAAGCCGCAAAGGCAGCAGCCAGAACCGCAATCACGGCATAGGTGCCGGTACGGATATATTTCTTTGTGCCGGGGACCGTGGATGTATATGTATACACCAGTGTCTGCAGCAGTCTTGAAACGATGATCGTCATGCCCCAGGAGATGATCAGTCCCAGTGCACCGGTCAGACTCATGCCGGCATTCAGCACGAGATTGGGTATCTGGAAGAACAGATATACCGTACCCAGCAGGGCCGTGCCGGTCTGGGTGGCCAGACGGAACATCAGTACCGACTGCGGCTGCATCGGGGAAGCGAACAGCAGATTGACATCGGCCGGCAGGAAGATCTTTGATCCGTTCTGGTCGGCGCTGATGATCTGGAATGCGCACATGGCCAGGATGATCGCCCCGGCCGCCAGTTCAATGGCAGCGGAGCCTTCGATCCCGGCGAAATCCTCAAAGGACATGCCTGCTTCTTCAATGACCGCATCATCATCGATGATTTCACTGATATCTTCTTCCGGTGCTGCCGCATCTTCGAGTTTTGCGGCACCGTAGCCGACCATGCCGCCGATCAGTGCACAGACAAGAATGAAGACCAGCACCCAGGTTTTGAATACCTTGCGGAGCTGATTGATCACCGAATGCCAGGCATAATAACCGAACAGTCTCATTCCGCATCCTCTCCGTTCTGCATGTCTTCGTGTCTGATTCCTTCGGTGACTTCAAAGAACAGATCTTCCAGAGACATATTCTTCTCATTCAGTTCTTCTCTTGTCACGTCTGCTTTCTTCTGACCGTTCTGCATGATGATGGTCTTGTCCCAGAGCATATCGACGGAGTCGATGATATGCGTGGATATGAGCAGGGTCCGGCCTTCTGAACGCATCGTTTCAAACAGATTCTTCAGCTGTTTGATGGCATGGGGATCCAGACCGATCATCGGTTCATCGAGCAGGAGTACATCCGGCTTCGGCAGCAGTCCCAGACAGATATTCAGCTTCTGCTGCATGCCTTTGCTCAGTTCATCGCCGAATTTTTTCTTTTTATCGCTCAGTTCGAATCGTTCGAACAGTTCATCCGCATAGTCTTTATAGTCCTTCAGTTTATAGGCCCGGGCCAGAAATTCCATGTGCTCGGATACCGTCAGATTCGGATACAGCGAAGGCAGTTCGGGAATATAGCCGATCCTGCGTCTGGCTTCGGATGTTTTGTTCTCCATACCGTCGATCGTGATCTCTCCTTCGAATTTCAGAAAGCCGATGATCGATTTCATGATCGTACTCTTGCCGGCACCGTTGGGTCCCAGCAGGATCGTGACGCTGCCGTTTTCCAGGGTGAAAGACAGATCGTCGCAGGCGGTGACTTTACCGTACCGCTTGGTTACATGTGATACATTGAGCATAGTGTTCACTCTCCTTAAAAAAACAGATACAGACCGTGTGTCTGTATCCGGAATCTCCTTCGTGAGCGGACCCGTACACAGAACACGCTGTGCATGAGTCTCACCATAAGCAGACCAGGCTGTGCCGTGATGTTGATCTGCGGATGGAAGTTTCCATCGGTTACTCCCTCACTGAAAATATGATAATACGGTTTAGTACCCTGTGCAAGATGATTGGTACAGCACCGTCAGTCCGCATATCCCCGGGCTGCGATGTCCTGCCATGCCTCCTCATCGATTTCTTCATTCTTAAACAGTTTTCTTCTGTCGTCTTCTGTGATTTTACGCAGTACCCTGCAGGGATTGCCGGCTGCGATGCACCAGTCCGGGAGATCCTTTGTCACTACGCTTCCGGCACCGATGACCGTATTCGAGCCGATATGAACACCCGGACAGATCACCGTATTGCCTCCGATCCATACGTTATCGCCGACCGTAATGGCTTTGCCGTATTCATATCCGGAATTCCGGGTGGATGGCCAGACGGGATGGCCTGCCGTATAGATTGCTACATTCGGTGCCAGCAAGCAGTTGTCTCCGAACGTGACAGGTGCTACGTCGATGATCGTACAGTTGTAATTGGCAAAGAAGTTTTTCCCGGCATGGATATGCTTTCCATAGTCACAGTAAAAGGGCGGATTGATGAAGGCTCCTTCGGCGTCGATCAGTTCTCTGACCGTTTCGATAATTCCTTCAAAATCAGTCCTGTCCATGAAATTCAGTTTCTGCAGGATCCTTCTGCATGCTTTCATCTCCTCCTGCACATGCAGGTCAGCGATATAGGCAATTTCTCTGTCGCGGCGTTCTGTCTGGTTCATGCTGTTTTCCCGTATCCTTCTGGATATTTCTTTCTCTGGTCCACTATTATAATGCACAGACTGGATTCCGGTGCCCTCTGATTTTCAATTTGCCGTGCTTTGTGTACAATGTACGGTATGGAAACGAAAACAAAAAATCTGTTATTGAGTATCTTCGGCGGTGCACTGTGCGGGATCCTGATGGCACTGCTGATCCTGTATATGACCATGACGGCGGGGTTTATGATCGGACAGCTCAGCTTCTGGCTGGAACTGGCCGCTGTATGTGCGCTGCCGCTGTGTCTGGGGGTATTCCGCAGCAGCGGTCTGTCTGTATTCTGGGCAAGAATAACGATGATCATGGTCTCTTTCATGATCATGATGAAATATGCATCGGCCATGGGACAGGGAAGCGGGATCGGCTCGCAGTATGCCAATATCTCGGATTCCGTCAGGGCATTGTCGGTGATCCTGCATGGAGCGTCTCTGGCCGTAGCCATCGGTGCGTCGCTGTATGCAAAATGGAAGCGGATGCGGCAGAAAGTTCATAAACAGTGAATATGATAGAATATGTCTGACAGGTGAGACTATGGCAATTCTGAGCAAATGGGGCGAACAGCTGAATGAAAAGAAACCGCTGCAGGAGTATCCGCGGATGCAGCTGCAGAGGGACAGCTATACCAATCTGAACGGTGTATGGGAGTACCAGATCACAGACGGTGATGCGTCTCCCGTCTCTTCTTTATGGAAGAAGATCATCGTTCCTTTTTCACCTGGTTCCAAGCTTTCCGGAACAGATGAGATTCTTCTGCCCGGAAAGACATTATGGTACCGCAAGCAGTTTGCCTATCAGCCGGTTTCAAAGCAGACCTGGCTGCGCTTTGAGGCGGTGGACCAGTGCTGCACGGTATACATGAACGGCATTGAAGTCGGGTCGCATGAAGGCGGCTACTGTCCGTTCGGATTCGATGTTTCCGGCATGATCAAATACCAGAATTCGCTGATGGTGAAGGTGACCGATGACAGCGACCAGGGCAGGTTTGCCTACGGCAAGCAGAAAATCGAGCACAGCGGCATGTGGTATACCCCGTGTTCCGGCATCTGGCAGACCGTCTGGCTGGAAGATATGAGCGAACATGCCGTGCATGATCTCAAGATCACGCCGGACTGCGAAAAGAATACCGTATATTTCGATCTGGCCGGAGATTTCAGCCAGGCTGCCATTACCATTTCTGACGGAAAGGGAATCGTTCACCGCGGGCTGACGATCGACCGCCATTATGCAGCGCCGATCGAACATCCGCATTACTGGACGCCGGATGATCCGTTTCTGTATGACGTCTATATCCAGACGGAAGATGATATCGTCAAAAGCTATTTCGGCATGCGCAGGTTTTCCATTGCCAATGACGCATCCGGACTGAAGCGTTTCTGTCTCAACGATGAGCCGCTGTTTCTTTCCGGACTATTGGATCAGGGCTATACCGTTGACGGCGGAATGACATTCCCGGATGATGACGCCATGGTCTATGAACTGCGCAAGATCAGGGAAATGGGCTTCAACATGCTCAGAAAGCATGTCAAGGTGGAATGCCGCAGATGGTACTACCACTGCGACCGGCTCGGGATCCTGGTCATGCAGGATATGCCCAGCGGCGGCAGATATGATTTCAAAACCATGACTTTATGGCCGACCCTCGGTTTCAATAAAGATGATACAAAGGCCGATCTCGGACGCAGCGAAGCAGTGGAAAAGCAGATCTACTATGCGGAACTGGACGCGATGCTGGATGAGCTGTACAATGCGCCGTGCATCTTTGCCTGGTGTCCGTTCAATGAGGGATGGGGCCAGTTTGCCAGTGCCCGGGTAACCGAGCATATCCGCCGCTATGATTCGACCCGGCTGATCGACAGTGCCAGCGGCTGGTTCGATCAGGGGGCAGGCGATTTCCGCAGTATCCATGACTATTTCTTCCCATACCGCACAAAGCCGGACAAAAAGGGAAGGGCAGTGCTGCTCAGCGAATTCGGCGGCTACTCCTATATTGAATGGGGACACTGCGAAGCAGGGGAGCTGTACGGATATAAGAAGTTCACGGACAAGCTGGAAATGGACAATGCCATAGCGGCGCTGTATGAAAAGATCGTACTGAGGAATATACCGCTGGGTCTGGCCGGGTGTATCTATACCCAGGTCAGCGATATAGAAGATGAATGCAACGGCCTGTTTACGGCAGACCGCAAGATCATCAAAATCGATATCAAGAGAATGCGGCGGATCAATGACCGCTGCCGGAGGAAACTGAAACAGTGAAAGATGAAATTGTCATCGCATCGGCCATGGGCGGGCAGGTGCGTATTCATGCGGCCAGAACGACGGAACTCGTCGAACAGGCAAGACTTGCCCATGTGTGCATGCCGACAAGCGCGGCAGCCCTGGGCAGGACCCTGACCGTTACAGCCATCATGGCCAGCGATCTGAAAAACGGATATGAGAAGATCACGGCGATGATCAACGGCGGCGGTCCGGCCGGAACGATCATTGCCCAGGCAGACGGAAAAGGAAATGTCAAAGGACTCATCTCCGATCCGAATCTGTATATTGCAAGAGAAGACGGACATCTCGATGTCGGTGCGGCTGTCGGTACAAACGGCATGCTCAGCATTGCCAGAGACATGGGCATGAAAGAGCCTTTTACCGGATCGGTAAAACTGCAGACCGGTGAGATCGGCGATGACTTTGCCTATTATTTCGCTCTCTCCGAACAGACACCTTCCGCAGTCGGCGTCGGTGTACTGGTCGATCCGGATTCGACGATCCGGGCAGCCGGCGGACTGATCTATCAGCTGATGCCCGGTGCTTCAGAAGAAGCAATCGAAAAATGCGAAGAAGTCGCACGGACGCAGAAACCGGTATCGCAGCTGATCGATGAAGGACATACACCCGAGGAAATCATCCGGATGTATTTCGAAGACGCCGATATTCTTGAAACAAGAGATGTGCGCTGGTACTGCGGATGTTCACGGGAACACTACTTTGATGCTTTGCGGACACTGAGTGCAGATGATCTGAAAGAGATGATCGAAGAAGACCATGGAGCGGAAATCCGCTGTCAGTACTGCGGCAGCGTCTATACATATACCGAAGAGGAACTGAAGGAAATCCTGGAGGCCAGGCGTGCTGAAGATCGGAAATCTGCAGCTTGAGAATATTCTGATCGCCGCCCCGCTGGCCGGTATTTCCAATCCTGTCTACCGCCAGATGTGCCGTGAAAACGGCGCAGCCATGGCCGTCAGCGAGATGATCTCCGACAAGGCCCTGCACTATAAAAACAGAAAGACGCAGGATATGTGCCGGATTTCTCCTTATGAGCATCCGGTATCGCTGCAGCTGTTCGGATCGGATCCCGATACGATGGCAGAGGCAGCGGAATATCTGTGTGCGGAAACCGACTGCGATGTGATCGATATCAATATGGGCTGTCCGGTATCCAAAGTGCTCAAGGCCCATTCCGGCAGCTGGCTGATGCAGGAGCCTGATCTGGCATACAGGATCATGAAGGCGGTGGCGGATCACAGCGACCGTCCGGTCACCGTCAAGATCCGGGCCGGCTATGATAACAGCCATATCAACTGCGCTGAGATTGCATCTCTGGCGGAAAAAGCAGGGCTGGCAGCAGTCGCAGTGCATGGCCGCACCCGTACCCAGATGTATGCCGGAAAATCCGATAACCGCTATATCCGGATGGTCAAGGAAGCCGTATCGATCCCGGTCATCGGCAACGGCGATATCCGCACAAAGGAAGATGCCCTGCGGATGCTGGAAGAAACCGGCTGCGACGGACTGATGATCGGCCGGGGACTGCTGGGAAGACCGTATTTCCTGCAGGAACTCAATGCGGCACTGAATCATACAGAATACACTGCCCCGGCGTATGAAGAGCGTCTGGATCTGCTGAAAGACTATGGTGAAAAACTCTGTGCCTATGAAGGCGAAAAGAACGGTATCCGGATGATGCGGGGAATGGCTCCCTGGTACATCGCCGGGATGCCGTATGCGGCAAAGCACAAGGCACAGCTCAATGAAATAGAAACGCTCGGCGATCTGTATGCGATGATCGAAGAATACAGAGCACAGCTGGGCGCAGCGGAGGAATGATCGGATGAAGAAACGTACAGGTCTTGTACTGGAAGGCGGCGCGATGCGGGGGATGTTCTCAGCCGGCGTCATTGATGTGATGATGGAAAACGGAATCGACTTCGACGGCGTCATCGGAGTTTCGGCAGGTGCCTGCTTCGGCGGCAACTATACATCCAGGCAGCCGGGCCGGGTACTGCGCTACAACCTGCGCTTTGCCCATGAACCGGAATACTGCAGCTTCCGCTCTCTGCTGAAAACAGGCGATCTGTACGGTGCGGAGTTCTGCTATCACCGGCTTCCGGAAGAACTGGATCCGATGGATGAAGAAACATTCATGGCAAATCCGCAGAAGTTCTATGTCAATATGACCGATGTGGATACAGGGGAATGCGTCTATAGGGAGATCCGGGATCTCGGCCGTGAAAGCATGGAATGCATACGGGCATCCGCTTCCATGCCGGTTGCCGCAAGACCGGTGGAAATCGACGGCAGAAGATATCTGGACGGAGGCCTTTCCGATGCCATCCCGATCCGGAAGTTTGAAGAAATGGGCTATACGAAGAATGTCATCATTCTCACAAGACCCCGTGATTACCGCAAACAGCCCCAGAAGGCGCTCGGCCTCATGAAGCTGTTTCTGAAGAATTATCCGGCGGTGATTGAAGCACTGAAGACCAGACATATCCGCTATAACGCAGCACTGGACTATATCCGTGAACAGGAAGAAAAAGAAGCTGTATTTGTCATCGCTCCGCCGGTTCCCCTGCGGGTCGGCAAAATCGAGCATGACACCAGAGAAATACTGGCAGCGTACAACATGGGCAGAGATGCCGGCATGGCGGCACTGCCTGAACTCAGGGAATTTCTGAACCGGGGAGACTGATATGAATCCGAAAGAAATCCATCCCGAACTGAGGCTGACCGGACGCATTCTGATGCGCATGCCGGACCGCTGGAATCTTGCAAAAATGGGAACCGCTTCTGAGAAAGTATTGAAGGGGAAATGGTTTTCGCCTGTCTCGCATATGCATGAAGAATATATATCCAGGGATGACGGGACACAGCTGCGCCTGTGCATCGCCGCAAAGAAAAACGGAAAGACCGATGATCTGACCGGTATTCTCTGGATCCACGGCGGCGGATTTGCGGTAGGTATGCCGGAACAGGACGCCTCGTTTGCGGATGTGTTTCTTTCAACGGACCAGGCCCTGGTCATCATGCCCCAGTACAGAAAAAGCTATGAAGCACCGTATCCGGCCGCATTGACAGACTGCTATCTGGCATTGTTATGGATGGCGGCCAATGCCGAAAAACTCGGGATCCGCCAAGACCAGATCTTTGTCGGCGGAAACAGCGCCGGCGGCAATCTGGCAGCGGCTCTGTGTCTTCTGGCAAGAGACAGAAAAGAAGTCAATGTCGCATTCCAGATGCCCCTGTATCCGATGCTGGATGACCGGGATACCGAAACATCCGCCGACAACGATGCGCCGGTATGGAATACGGAGAAAAACCATGCGGCATGGGCGATGTATAAAGGGGACAGGACAGACGTTCCTGCCTACTGCGCTCCGGCCCGGGCAGCCGATCTTTCCGGTCTGCCGCCGGCCTTTACCTATGTCGGAGACATTGAACCCTTCTATGCCGAAACGCTTGCTTACTGCAGGCGGCTGTATGAAGCAGATGTACCGGTAATGTACAGGGTCTTTCCGGGCTGTTTCCATGGCTTTGATATCACGGTGCCGCATGCATCCTGTGCAAAGAAAGCAAGAAAACTGCTGAAAGAGGCATTCCTCTATGCCCGTCAGAATTACCGGGCTGCCCAGGAACCGGGAAAACCCGACGGCATGGCATTGCTGAAGTCGCTGATCGATGCATCCGTACGGGATGAACTGGCAGCTCTGGATCATCTGCTCGAGCATCTGGACCGGTGAACATGTCTTAACGGCATGTTTTTTTTACGATAAAATGAACTTGTCAATCCATTGTTCAATTCCGGTTATTTCATTGGGGGACTGCTTATGGAAAACAGAATTACGGATATCCGCTGCCTCTCATGCGGGGCACCGGCACAATTCGATATCATTCATCAGAAATATGTATGCGGACACTGCGGGGGAACCGTTTCCATCGATGAAGCGCAGAAACAGAAACAGGGTTTCCGGAAGATCCGCCAGGATGCCCTGCGTGAATCCGTTCAGCATTTTCATCTGCTCCAGGCTTCCTGCCGGAACTGCGGCGCAGAGCTGGTCTTCGAAGAAAACGAAGCGCTGACGGTATGTCCTTTCTGCCATACATCCATGGTCCGCAGAGACTACCTGTACAGTGATCTGATGCCGGAATCCGTCATTCCTTTTGCTTTGACTGCAGAAGAGGCAGAGCAGAGACTGGCGGAATGGTGCTCCGCCAACAAGGGAAAAAAAGAAGCAGAGACAGCCCGCCGGCATCTGAAGCAGCTGAAGGGATTCTATCTTCCCTATGAACTGGTCCAGGGACCTGTATATATGAAAACCGGAAGAATGGACAGTTTTTCCTCCTATCAATGCGAAGGCTGTGTCCGGGAAGCATTTATCAGCCGTTCCTCGCAGACCGACAACCTTCTGCTGGACGGCATGGAGCCGTTTGATACCGATGCCCTGACCGAGTTTGATTTCGGATATATCGCCGGTCAGCGCGTCAAAACAGCTGATCTGGAAGAAAAGGTACTGATTGAGAGAATTCAGAAAGAAACAGCAGAAACCTATGCACCGAAACTTGCGGAAACACTGGAGACAAGAGCCATTGAAACATCTGTATCTGTCAGCTCGATGATCCGTTTTCCGGTGCTTCTGCCGGTATATTACCTGTATGAAGACGGCCTGATGGCTGCCGTCAACGGACAGACCGGCAAGGTATCGGTCAGGGCCATGGAAGATTCCCATTATTATTTCCTGCCCTGGTGGTTCAAGGCAGTGATCGCAGCTGTGCTGATCTGCGGCGCGGTCTGCGGCGGACTGATGCTGTTCGGCATGGAAACGTACACTGCCCTGATGATCACCGGCATGCTTGCAATCGTGATGCTGATCATTACGCTGTGCTATTACAGCGATACCGTGCACAATGCTTTCCGGGTCATCTCCGGAAGGAAAATCTATACCTCCGGTGCGCAGAGCTTCAAACGAGAAAACGGCGAACTGGTACTGCGCGACAGCCTGCTGGAAAGACAGGTCGATGATCCGGTATTCTATGCGGATGTACAGGGAAAAAGCATCCCGGCGGTATTGAAATTCACCACCCCGTACCGGATCGTCAGAATGATCGTTCTGGCACTCTGTGTGATATTTCTGCCGGTACTGATCGCATGGGTGCTGCGGGGATTTGATTTCCGTCAGCTGGAACCTGGCGGATCAGCGGTATGGTTCTGCGTAGCCGTACCTGTCGTACCGGTCTATCTTCTGAAATACGGCATTGCCGAACTGCATGACAGACCCTGGATCTATCCGGTGACAGAGCAGGGTGTATCTCATAAAAGAGCAGATACAGAAAAAACGAAAATCACATGGGCAGGAATCAAAGAGGTGCTGCGCTTCCTGTTCATACCGCCGGAACCACTGATCCTGTGGTTCGGCATTCTGTGCTTCTGCATGTGTGTATATCTGACCGCATTCGGCTTTGACTGAGATGCATTAGTTCCGTGTTCTGCGCGGAACTTTTTATATCTGAAAGACACAGAAGGAAGTCCGGAATTACCGCAATGCTGGTAAGTTAAGGATTTCCCGGATGTAGTATTATTTACTGATAGATCCTCAAATTATATGGGGGTCTTTTTTTTCTGAATTTTTTGCTGAAAAAGGTTGACAGATACAGGTAATTTCGGGCCGCTTCGCGGCCAGATCTGAAGGTGAGGGCTGTGGAGGTGCCCTGACTTATGTATAGATCTGTTTCTT
>CADABS010000023.1 GCA_902786245.1 uncultured Erysipelotrichaceae bacterium | reverse complement strand
GATCGATATGATCTTTCTGAGATGTTCAGATATACCGGTGGATTTACCTTACAGGCTTCTTAAATCTGCCCACACTTCTTGATGAAGCCTCTTTTTTTACGGCTGTTTACCATGCATTCATGAAATTGCTATACTGAAATCAGCGGGGTGAAGATCATGAACGAAAGACAGGCACAACTGGTACAGAACACTGAAAAACACAGACAGCTGATCCTGGATGCAGAAAAATGGCTGTGGGCGCATCCCCAGACCGGCTATACCGAATGGGAAGCGCACGGCTACCTGCTGGAGAAATTCAGAGAACTCGGATATGATCCGGTACTGGCCGGAAAGATCGGAGGCTTCGGCGATATTCCCGGATTTTATGCCGATGCCGATACGGGCAGGAAAGGACCTGTCCTGGCTGTATTCGGGGAACTCGATGCGCTGGATATCGCCAATCATCCGGAATCGGTCAACGGCATGACCCACTGCTGCGGACACCATGCCCAGTGCGCAGCCCTGCTGGGACTGGCAGCGGCACTGAAAGAAGAGAATGCTCTGGTTGGACTCTGCGGAAAGATCAGGCTGATCGCAGTGCCGGCGGAAGAGATGATCCAGCTCGGCTTCCGTGAGGAACTGCGCCGCAAAGGTGTCATTGCCTATATGGGCGGCAAGACCGAGTTCATGCACAGAGGCATTCTGGACGGGGTGGATCTGGCGATGATGGTGCACGGAACCTCGGCCGGGGAAGGCGAACCGTTTGATTTCCGGTGCGGCTGCGGCAACAACGGCTGTATGGCCAAGACGATCCGCTTCAAGGGAAAATCCGCCCATGCCGGCGGTGCACCGCACAAGGGCATCAATGCCCAGTATGCGGCGATGCTGGGTCTGCAGGCAGTCAATGACCTGCGCGAAACATTCCCGGACAGCGATACGATCCGTTTTCATCCGATCATGATGGGTGTCAACTGTGCCGTCAATATCATCCCCGATGAAATGAAAATCGAAAGCTATGTCCGGGGAAAAAGCCTGGAAGCGATCAGGAGAGAAAACACAAAAGTCAACCGGGCCATGGCCGGAGCAGCCCTGGCAATCGGAGCAGGCGTAGAACTGAGGGACCGTCCGGGCTATGCACCGGAACGCCATGACAGACAGTTTATGAAACTGGTGGAAGACTGCTGCAAAGAGCTTGCCGGCGAAGACAGGGTCTGCTTCGAATATGATTCCTGGAGCACCGGTTCATCGGACTTCGGCGATATCACCTGTGTCATGCCCGGTGTGCAGTTCAATGCGGCCGGGGCAGCAGGCACGTTCCACGGCATTGATTTCTCCGTCGCTGATCCGGAACGGCTGTGTGTCAATTCAACCAAAGCGCAGCTGTTTGTCATCGATGCACTGCTGGAAAACGGTGCGGCTGCCGCAAAGAAAATCGTTGCGGAATACGAACCGGAATACCCGTCCATTCATGCATATCTGGAGGCAATCGATGCGTTTGTACTGGATAAAGACGCTGTGAAATACGATGAAAACGGCAATGTATCCGTCGATTTCCAGAATATCTGAACAGTTCTGAAAATTGTTTCTGCAGAGAAGGCGAAAGCCTTCTTTTTTTGCGCTTTTTCACTAAAAATCCTTGTAAAACCCATGTGTGGTGGTAGAATTGTGGTAAGAAGTGGGACAAAGTGGGGGAAGATGATGTTCATAGGTCAGTACAGACACAGTCTGGATTCAAAAAACCGGCTCATTATTCCCGCCAAATTCCGCGATGGCGTCGGCAGCGAGTTTATCGTTACCAAGTGGCTCGACGGCTGTCTTACGATCTATGCCCAGGACAAATTCGAGGAGATGATCGCAAAACTCCAGAGAATTCCTGCGACAAAGAGCGAAGCCCGTCAGATGCTCAGAAATGTCACGTCATACGCGACGGAGTGTTCTCTGGATTCACAGGGACGCATCCAGCTGCCCCAGTTTCTGATCGGCGCGGTAAAGATTCAGAAAGCCTGCGTCATCGTTGGTGTAGCCGACCATGTCGAGATCTGGCCGGAAGAAACCTGGGATTCCTATGATGAGGAAGCATCCGCTTCATTCGAATCCGTCGCAGAAACTCTGACGGAGTATCTGCAGTGATGGAACACACCAGTGTGCTGCTCAACGAAACGATCGATCTGCTCAATGTAAAGCCGGACGGCATCTACGTTGACGGAACGCTCGGAAGAGGAGGGCATGCGAAATTGCTGATCTCGAAGCTGTCTGCCGGTCATCTCTACGCATTTGATAAAGATGAACAGGCACTGAAGGAATCCGAAGTAAACCTGTCGGATGTCCTGGACAAGGTCACCATGATACACAGTGATTTCCGGTCCATGGAGGAGGAACTCCATATACGCGGGATCGGAAGTGTCGACGGTATCATGCTGGATCTCGGTGTCAGTTCTCCGCAGTTTGACGATCCTTCCCGCGGATTCAGCTACCGCTATGATGCGAAGCTGGATATGCGCATGGATCAGACACAGCAGTTAAGTGCGTATGAAGTGGTCAACGGTTACCCGGAAGAAGAGCTCATCCGCATTCTGAAGGAATACGGCGAAGAAAGATATGCCGTATCGATCGTGAAAGCAATCGGCAAATACCGCAGAAAAAAGCCGGTTGAATCGACCATGGAACTGACAGAAATTATCCGCAGTGCGCTTCCTGAAAAGGAACTGCGCAAAAAGGGACACCCCGCCAAACAGACGTTTCAGGCACTGCGCATCGAGGTCAATGATGAACTCGGTGCGCTCAGAAATGGCCTGCAGTCGGCTCTGCATCTGCTGAAGCCGGGCGGACGGTGTGCTGTGATCACCTTCCATTCACTGGAAGACAGGATCACCAAGCAGGTATTTAAAGAGTATTCCTCTGCTCCATTTGTCGAACCCAGGCTGCCGCTGACGGCGACACAGATGGAGCAGGCCTCCTTCCACCTCATCACCAGAAAGCCGGTGACGGCGGACCGGGAGGAACTGGCAAGAAACAACAGGTCTCACAGCGCAAAACTGAGAGTGATAGAAAGAACAGCAGGGTAAGGGGAAATGGCAAAGATCGTTAAAAGAAAAAAGACAAAAAGAAGAATCAGACTTCCTGGCTTCATATGCATCATGTTTTTATTTTCTATGACGCTTTATCTGCTGACGTCGCTCTTTCTGCGTTCCTATAACAACAATCTGAGCACGATGGCCCAGGAGATCAATGAGCAGATTGCCGTCATCGAGCTGCAGAATGATGCGGTACGGGTTGAAATCAATCAGCTCGCTTCCAGTGACAGAATCGATCAGATTGCGGCTGCCAGCGGCCTGAACAACAATCAGGACAGCATCATCACGATTTTTGATGAAAACGGAGACTGAGGATGGCTGCCGGATCCGGACGCAACCGCTCAATCCATCAGATCGTTTTAGTAACATTGGCAATTGTTGCTTTGCTGATTGCCGATGTTTTTTTCGTTGCAATCGGGAAACGGCATCTGCGCTCCGGCACGGATCTTTCCGCCTACGCAGACAGCGCCAATATCACGACCAGCGTGATCAAAGCGCTGCGGGGCAATATCTATGACCGCGCCGGCGGTGTCATTGCCCAGGACAACCGCACCTATAACATCGTCTGCGTTCTGGCGGATTACCGCCCGGCGGTAGAAGGGCAGATTGCCTATGTCGCCGACAAAGAGGGTACCGCGGATATTCTTTCCTCCATCCTCGGCATGGATAAAAACAGGATCCTGGAATACTTCAGCCAGGATGTCTATCAGACCGAACTGGGCGAAGCGGGAAGAAAGCTTCCCAAGGCAACCAAAGATCTGATCGAAAGCTATGAACTGCCGGGTATCGAATTCACCGATTCGATTCAGCGCGTCTATCCGATGGGACAGTTTGCGGCCAATCTGGTCGGCTATGCCCAATCTGATGAGACCGGATCGACGGTCGGCCAGATGGGACTGGAACTGTATCTGGATTCCTATCTTTCCGGCAAAGACGGATCGCACAGCTACCAGGTCGACAAGAACGGCTATATCCTGCCCGGCATGAAGGAAACGATCGTCAGTGCCCAGAACGGATACAACGTTACGCTGACCCTGGATCCGGGTATTCAGTCCACCCTGGAGGAATCGTTCAAGATCACGGAAAACAGGTTCAATGCCTACCGGGTATGGGGCGGTGCCATGGAAATCGCCACCGGCAAAGTCGTTGCCTGGGGACAGTCTCCTTCGTTCGATCCCAATTCTCTGGACAATATCACGGAATATCAGAATATCGGTGCCCAGCTGCCGTATGAACCCGGTTCCACGCTGAAGCCCTTCACCTGGGCGGCGGCGATGAATGAAGGTGTCTATGACGGAAACATGACGACCGACGGCAACCAGTTCTGTTTCGTCGGCGATGCCTATAACAATCCGGTCCGTACCTACAGCGATGACAACTACGGCTGTATCTTCAACGCCAACGGCGTGCAGTGGGGGTCTATCGACCTTGACCACGGTCTGGTCTATTCCCTCAATACGGTCGCCGCGACGATCCAGAATGAACTGATCACACCGGATATCCATCTCGATTATCTGAAGAAATTCGGTTTCTTCCAGCCGGTCGATACGGACGGTCTGCCGGAATCTTCGGGAACTTTGAATTTTTCCTATGCATATGATAAGGTTGCTCTGTCATTCGGACAGGGTACCAGTGTCACGATGCTGCAGCTGTTCCAGGCCTACAGCGCCATCTTCGGCGACGGCCGGACGGTGCGTCCGTACTTCGTGGAGTCGATCCGCGATCCCTATGACAACAGCGTCATCTACCAGGCGGAAACAAAGTATACAGGCGAGCCGATCACGGCGGAAACGGCAAAGCAGGTACAGCAGCTGATGTACAGAGTCGTCAATGACAGCGACGGTACGGCAATGTACTACCGGATCCCGGAATGCAAGGTCATCGGCAAGACCGGTACCGGTGAAGTTGCGGTCAACGGACAGTATCAGTCCGACCGCTATATCACTTCCGTCATCCTGGCTCTGCCGGCGGATCATCCCCAGGTGCTGGTCTATTATGCATTTGATTCACCGGCGGATAAATATTCGCATTATAATACAGAGGCTGTCACTGCATTGACCCGCAAGGTTGCCATGACCTACGGCTTCAATGATTCCGGTTCCAAGGAAGCAGCCCCGGCAGCGGTGCCGCAGCAGATCGATACCTATGAGATGCCGGCGCTGGCAAATCATTCGGTGCGCTACTGCACGGATAAGCTCGGACCGCTGAATATGCAGGTATATATACTCGGCGAAGGAAGCGAAACGATCGATCAGTTCCCCAAAGCGGGAACAGCGATCACGACCGGACAGCGGATCTTCCTTCTGACGGATACGAACAGCTTCATCATGCCGGATATGACCGGCTGGACCCGCAAGGATGTTGCCGGATTATGGGCGGTCAGCGGGTTCGGATTCCAGCTTTCCGGAGAAGGCACGGCGGTCTCCCAGAATATACCGCCGGGTACATTGGTTACAAAAGGAACACAGATTCTGGTAGAATTCAGCACATAGCGAATCAAAGGAGGGCAACGGTATGGAAATACGTATGATCATCGGCTTTGCCATCAGTCTGGCCGCAGTCATGGTTCTGATGCCGTCATTCATAAAATTTCTGAAGAAGATGAGTCTTCGTCAGTCGATCAGCGAATACTCGCTGCCGGAGGACCAGCTCAAGGCAGGTACACCGATCATGGGCGGGGTACTGTTCATCATCGTGCCGATCATTGCGATGTTAATTGTATCGCCGGCGTCATTTGCCGATCTTGACATGCTAGTCGTGATCCTGGCCTATGCCGGATACGGACTGATCGGGTTTGTCGATGACTACCTGATCGCCGTCAAGAAAAACAATGACGGACTGAAACCGAAGCAGAAATTCCTGATGCAGGTGGTGCTTGCAGTGCTGTTCTTCATCCTGTACCGGACCCATGCAAACCTGGAAATCATTCTGCCGATCAGCGGCAGGGTGCTGCATTTGGGAGCGGGGTATTTCATACTTGTCCTGTTCATGTTTGCCGGTTCATCCAATGCGGTGAACCTGACCGACGGCATGGACGGTCTGGCGGCCGGTGTATCGATCATTGCCTGCATTCCGTTCTTCTTCATTGCCCTGCGCCAGGGAAGACCGGGTCTGCCGGTATTCATCTGCTGTCTGCTCGGTGCACTGCTGGGCTATCTGTACTACAACAAGAAACCGGCCCGCGTCTTTATGGGCGATACCGGTTCGCTGGCCCTGGGCGGTGTCCTGGCGGCCATGGCCATGGTAACGAAAAACGAACTTGCGCTGATTCTGATCGCCGGTGTACCGGTCATTGAAACGCTCTGCGTCATGCTGCAGATCGCTGCGGTCAAGACGATTCACCGCAGGATCTTCACCTATACCCCGATCCATTACGCATTCCGGATCCGCGGCATGAAAGAACAGGCGGTCGTCGTCATGTTCTGGGCGGCGGAAGCGGTGTTCGCTCTTGCAGGATTCCTGATATCGCGCTGAAAGCCCGCAGGGGCTTTTTCTTTTTGTGAATTAACGTATGCGCTGAGACATATTTTTGATATAATACTTTAATTGTCAGGAGGAAGGAATGCGGACAGAAGAGTATGATGTAAACAATACACTTGTTCAGCTGACAATGGTGCTCAAACTGCAGCAGCTGAAGCGCGAGCAGATTCCTTCTCTGAGTTACGGCAATCTGGAGGATTATCTGGCATATTGTCTCTGGAAAAAGAAGAATCCGGAATCACTGCATGCTGCAGCCGACGCGATCATGTCGATCCAGGCAGATGACGTGATCCGCTTCATGTCGAAGCGTGCCGTCATCGACGGAGCGCATCAGCAGCTGGATGATTTCACGGATATTATTGGAGGGTAAGAAATGGCGGACAGACAAACAAAGAAAGGAAATCTCGGCATATTCTTTGCCGTTGCAGCTCTGATCGCAGTGCTGATAGCGACGACATTCGGCACGGTCAGAGACCATCTGAATCTGGGCCTGGACCTGCAGGGCGGATTCGAGATTCTGTATGAGGCAACGCCGCTGAATGAAGAAACAGCGGATGTTGACATGACAGCAGTCACCAACAGCATTTCCAAACGTGTCAATGTACTCGGTGTCAGCGAACCAATGATCTCGGTCGAAGGCGACAACCGTGTGCGTGTACAGCTGGCAGGCGTCGAAGACCAGGAAACCGCCCGTTCCATGATCGGAACGACAGCGAATCTGACATTCCGCGATGTCAATGATGTTGAAATGGCGGATTCAAGCATTCTGGTCGAAGGCGGTGCATCGCTGGGCTACAACGACGGCAGACCGGTCGTATCGCTGCAGATCAAGGATCAGACGAAATTCGCTGAAATCACCGGCGATATTTCCTCCCGGGCAAGCGGCCAGAACATCATGATCATCTGGCTTGACTGGGAAGAAGGAGATTCCTATACCGCAGAAGCCGCCAAGGAAAGAGCCGGCGAAGAGCCGAAGTATGTCAGTGCGGCAACCGTCAGAACGACGATTTCCAGCAACTGCATCATCGAAGGCAATTTCACGGAAGCAGAAGCCAGAACCATGGCAAATCTGATCAATTCCGGTTCGCTGCCGGTCAAACTGACGGAGCTCAGCTCCAATGTCGTATCGGCACAGTACGGTGCGGATGCACTGCAGAAGACAGCCACGGCCGGCATCATCGGCATTGCGGCAGTCGCATTGTTCATGATCTGGAAATACCGGGTCATGGGTGCTGTATCCGCAGTCATGCTTGCCCTGTATATCTGGGCTGTCTTCGGACTCTATGCCCTGATGGGAGCGGTATTCACGCTGTCCGGTATCGGTGCTCTGGTGCTCGGTGTCGGTATGACGGTCGATGCCAATATCATCAGCTATGAACGTATCCGTCAGGAACTCTATAAGGGCCACAGTATCCGTGCGGCTGTCAAAGAGGGTATGCAGCAGTCTTTCTCGGCTGTCTTTGATGCCCAGTTCACAACGCTGATCGCTGCGTTGATCATGTATATCTGGGGCAACGGCGCAGTCAAGGGATTCGCAACGATGCTGATCATCACCGTCGTCATGACGCTGGTGCTCAATGTCGGCTTCTCCAGATGGCTGCTCTCGCTGATCGTCAGCTCCGGTGTCACGGACGGCAAGCCGCATCTGTTTGCGGTCAAGCCGGAACAGATCCCGGATGTCTCGAAGGGCGAATCGCAGTTCTATACCGGCACAAAGCCGTTTGACTATGTTGCCAAGTCCAAATACTTTGTCAGAGGCGCTCTGACAGTCATCGCCGTTGCGCTGGTTCTCGGCTTTGTCAATATGGCCGCCGGCAAGGGATTCTTCAACCTCGGCATCGACTTCTCTTCCGGTACCCGTCTGACGGTATCCTCCGAGCAGCCGATCACCGTAGATCAGGTCAGTGCAAGATTCGAAGAACTCGGCTATGACGGATTTACCTTCCAGGCCAGCGGCGATACAGCAGTATACGCAACGACCAAGGAAGCCATCGCTACAGATGAACTGACGGAACTGAAGGAAGGCCTGAAGGAAACATTCGGCGAAGAGCCGGGCGACAACGTCGTTACGCCGGTCGTCGGCCGCGACCTTGTCCGCAACGCTGTCATTCTGACGATCGTCGCATGGATCGCCATGATGCTGTATGTCACATTCCGCTATGAATGGGACTATGCCTTCGGCTGTATTGTGGCGCTTGTGCATGACGTCGCCATCGTACTCGCAGTCTTCGGCATCCTGCGTCTGGAAGTCAATACGGAGCTGATCTCCGTTCTTCTGACGATCATCGGCTACTCGATCAACAACTCGATCGTCGTATTCGACCGTGTCCGTGAGATGATGTCCGACCGGAAGAGCCGCACAAAGGCGGAAGACTTCGCGGAAGTCATCAACCTGTCTCTCGACCGGACGATCATCATGTCTCTGTTCAGTTCGGTCACAACGATGCTGCCGGTTATCTTCCTGCTTCTGATGGGAAGCCGCTCGATCTTCACATTCATCTTCGCGATGTTTGTCGGTCTGATCGCCGGTACGCTGTCTTCCATCTTCATCGCTCCGACTGCATGGCGCTATGCGCGTACGCATCTGCGCAAGAACAGCGGCCGCAAGGTCAGGAAGAAGGAACAGAGAGAAGCGCTCGACGAATATACATTCAAGGGAATCAACGATTAATGAAACCAAGGCAGCGGACACCCGCTGCCTTTCTTAGAAAGGAATGCATATGATATCTGCGGTACTGTTTGACTGCGACGGTCTGATGTTCGATACGGAAATCGTCGCCAATGAGATCTGGCGCTATGAGGCAGAGAAGAACAATGTCGTTCTGCCGGAAGACTTCTTTGAGCGGATCATCGGATCGGGCGGCAATGATCTCTGGGCCTACATCGATTCCATTGCCGGTCTGAGGGATATCGTCGCCGATATACGGGCAAAGCGCTTTGATCTGGATTTCTGGGCTTCCATCCATACCGACTGTCTCAACCGTCCCGGTCTGATCGAGATCTTCCAATGGCTCAGAGAGGAGAACATTCCCTGCGCCATCTGTTCCAGCAGCCCGGCAGTATATGTGGAAACTCTGCTTTCAACCGTATCTGTGCAGCTGAAATACGAAGCCATCGTCGGCGGCGATATGGTAAAGCATGCAAAGCCGGACCCCGAGATCTTTCTGCTCGGAGCTCAGGCACTGCATGTGGCGCCTGCGGAATGCATGGTGCTGGAAGATTCCAAAGCCGGGATCCTGGCAGCCCGCAGGGCAGGGATGCACAGCTGTTTCATTCCGGATACAATCATTCCTGACGCAGAGATGAAATCTGCGATAGAATATGAGTGCAGCAGCCTGAATGAAGTGATCCCGTTGCTCGGGACACTGAGAAAAGAGGACAGACATGAATTATAAGATCATTGACCCGGATCCGTCCGGATACTGCGGAAAATACGGTGTTTCCGTTCTCAGCGGAAAACTGTTCGCCGCGGCCGGACTGAATGACACAGAGGTACAGGAAATACTGGATGGCAGCACCGAACTGCGCACATCGCAGGCAGACTGCGTCAAAGCAGCCGTACGGCGCATCCTGCAGGCAAAGGAAAATCATGAACAGATTTTCATCGGCGGCGATTATGATGCGGACGGCATCTGCAGTACGGCAATCATGTACAAGACACTGCAGCTGCTCGGCATCCGCTGCGGATTCTATATTCCTGACCGCTTCAAAGAGGGGTACGGTCTTTCTGCCGCAACGGTCGAACAGGTACATGCCAAGGGATATTCACTGATCATTACCGTCGATAACGGCGTCAAGGCACATGCTGCCCTGCAGAAAGCACAGAAACTCGGTGTTGAAGTCATCGTGACGGATCATCACCGGATCGAAGAAGAGATCGAAGCGGATATCATCGTCCATCCGGATTATATGGAAGAAGAGTACAGCACCCTGTCAGGTGCCGGTGTTGCCCTGGAGATCAGCCGGAATCTGATCGGTCCCCAGGATGATCTGACGGCCATGGCGGCAGTTGCGGCGATCGGCGATGCTATGCCGTACCGTCTTGAGACAAGAAGGATCATCCGCAGAGGCATGGATCTCTTGAAGCAGGGAAGACCCAGACCGCTGGCATCTCTGCTGCGTCCCGGTTCATCGATCGATCCGGTATCGATCGCCTATCAGATCGTGCCGATGCTCAACAGCGTCGGCCGGATGAATGATATATCCAATGTCAACACCGTACCGCGCTTCCTGCTGTGCGAAGATGAAGATATGATCCTGCGCTATAAGACCCAGCTGGAAAGCGTCAATGCGACCCGCCGCGATATGACCGCTGCCCAGATGAAGACCGCCGAAGCAGCCGTCAATGACGATCCGCTGCCGGTTATCTTCCGGGAAGACTTCCATGAAGGAATCTGCGGTATCCTGGCCGGGAAACTGTCATCCAGATACAGACGTCCGTTCCTGGTCCTGACCAGAGCAGGAGAGCTGATCAAGGGAAGCGGCCGCAGTACGGAAGGCTTCGATATGTTTGCCTTTTTCTCTGAATTTGATTATCTGCAGGCATTCGGCGGCCATGCCATGGCAGTCGGCATCTCCCTCAGACAGGAGGATTTTGAACGCTTCTGCGCGGATGTCAGAGAAAAGATGAAAGGCGTATCCGTCAGTACGGAAATACCGCAGAAGACAGCCATTGCCCTGAAGGCGGATGATATCACCCTGGCGGCGGTCAGCGAACTTGCATCGCTGGAACCGTGGCCGAAAGAATGGCAGGAACCGGTGTTTGCGGTGACGGATGCCCAGCAGCTGAGCGTCTACCGCAGTGCGAAGGTGACCAAATACCGTCTTGCCTGCAATGCCCAGGAACTCGAGGCAGTCGTCTTTGCGTCCAGGGGCATTCAGTGCCCGGATGAACCGCGCACCGTGATCGGAACCCTGGGCATCAACCGGTACAGGAATCAGATATCCTGTCAGATCAATACGGAAGAACTGGAATAATAATTCCGGTTTTTTTTTCAGGAAAAGATTGGAAAGTATTGAACAAAGTCATATACTAACATATAAGGAGAAGTGTCTCTGAACAGCAGAGAAATGCGGATCTCTGCAGATGCTCTCCCGCAGCCGGAAGCCGTTCATCTGCGGCACCGTCTGCAAGGCGGATGAATTTGCGGCCGTGTGCTCGCGTGCATACAGTCACATCTTTCAAAGCCCGGTCCATGTGCGAAGAAGCGCGGGTGTCAGCTGCGCCGACATGAATGTGCATGGCCTGAAAACAGGGGATGATCGTACTGCCCCGCCCGGAAGAACCGTTCAGAAGAATCCGGTATATCTCCTGATATGTACGGTGATCATTTTTCTGTCCTGCTCTGAAAAAGGGAACAGGATCGCATATGCCCATATGCATATGCGAGAAAACAGAAGGGTACACATAATGGCAGAAGAACTCCAGACTGACAGAAGAGTCCATAGGGACCATTGACACGATGCGGGCGTATGCCGGATGTTCTTGATGACCTGTATCTGATGACAGATCCTTTTTGCTGTTCAGGATACGGCCGCTGCATGCTTTGAATTAGTACAGGCTTTAATATCCGCACATGGCGGATCGATATTCACATAAGATCATATGCAAAGGGTACAGAACGCTTTTTCTGCGGTCTGACGTGTTTTATATACGCATTGATCGGAATATCTGCCTGGAAACGGGAGAGATTATGAAATCGATAACAAGAAGCATTCTTGCATTTGCTCTGGCATGCACGATTTTTCCTGCGGCCTCTGCAGGTGCGATCAGAGTGAATGCCAAACAGGATCTCGGACAGTATCCGATGGCATGTTCCGCATTTGAAGTAGCCACTGTCGATGATAATGGATCATTTAAGAAATCAGGCTGTTACGATGATTTTAATTCGGCTGTCAACGCGATGAAGAAACTCGGCGATGACGCAGTCGTCCGCCACAGCGGAAGCTACAGCCAGACTAAAATCATTGCAATGAACAATGGTATTGCTTTTGCATACCCGTTCCGCGACGGCACCTTCATGGAGTACTACTACGGGTCAGCCGGCCTGAGTTCCGCCTCCGGCTCCACCTATACCGGTCAGCACTATCAGATGAAATACTTTGATACGGTATCGTATGGGAAAGACGGAAACGGCTCTGTGCATATCAACATCAACGGATTTGACGGATATGTCAGTCTGAAGGATGTCGATCTGGTACCGGTCAAGTATTTCGAAAGAAATCTGCCGGTCATGCTCGGCGGAAATGAAACCTATTACAGCACACCTGAACAGCCTTTCGTCATCAGACCTCTGATGAATACCTATGTCTGTGCCCAGAACGGCAATTACAAAGAACTGATGTTCAATTCCTATATCGGATGGGGCGAAGGTGAAACACCGTCATACCTCGATAAGAATACGGTTCTTCCGGCTGCCGACTGGATGGAAGCAGGCAGGGTCTATTACAGCTACAACGGCTATGAATTCTATACCGATCAGGCAATGCATAATTATGCCGGCGAGTATTTCAATTACTATCAGTTCCTGCCGCTGCGCTCCCGTTCCGCGATCAGTGCCGGTGCCTATGACCGGTTTCTGAGCGACACGGGTGTTTCGCCGTCCTCCAAACTCTACGGCAAAGCCCAGGCGTTTATCGACGGACAGGAGAAATACGGTGTCAATGCCCTGATGGTTTTCGCCATGGCATGTCTTGAATCGGCATACGGCACGAGCTATTTTGCCCAGACCCGGAACAATTTCTTCGGTTGGGGTGCCATCGATTCCAATCCCGGTCAGGCGGCATCTTTTGCCAGTGCCGAATCCGGTATCCAGACCCAGATGGCTACGAACCTGGCCGGATATCTGGATATGAATGACTGGCGTTTCTACGGTTCGATGGTCGGAAACAAGGGCAACGGCTTCAATGTCAAATATGCTTCGACTGCCTACTGGGGCATCGATATCGCTTCGATCGCCTACCGGATCGACAAGGCTTCGCACAACTACGACGGCGGTCTGACGGATATGGACAGCGTTTCGATCGGTCTGCTGACGAAGTTCAAGGCGATGGCCAAGCTGAAAACCAACGGCAGAGATGTCTATGATCTGACTTCCTCCAACGGCAATTACCAGGCCCAGGCCATGGTCGCCGTGCTCGGCAGTGAAGGGGATTTCTACAGAACACAGTGTACGAATTATGTCGTCAACGGCAATATCTGGTTCATCAACAGCAGCGCGGATGTCCGCGATTATGACTGGAACGGATCGGTCGGCTATTTCCGCAAGGAAGATGTCAGGATCATCAACGGTCCAACACCGGCAGCACCGGTACCGGAAGAACCGGCTGAACCTGAGCAGCCATCGCCGCAGCCTGTGGAAGAACCGGCTGAACCTGAGCAGCCTGTCGAAGAACCGGTACCGTTTGAACCGGAAGTCATCACGGAACCGTCCGTACCGGAGAAATCCGAACAGGCGGAACTGCCGGGGGATGATTCTTCCCTGATGCGCGGTGTAGACGCAATCGCTTATGATGAAGCATCCCATATCATCACGATGGACGGTGCGGCATTCTTCATGGATGCACCGGCACCGATGGACGGAACCGTCAGCCATGCCCTGGCACTGGTCAATACGGAAACCCATGAGGAATACTTCCTGAATGCATCCACCAATGACTACGGAAAACTTCTGACCGGCGGTGCAGTTGACTATACAGCGGTCGGCTATAAGACGATGATCGATCTGGATGATATCCCGGCCGGAAACTGGTACCTGCGCATGCATGTCGACAATAACGGCAGAAGCGGTGAAGGTGCGATCTTCACGACGCTGGATGATACGGACAGAGAATATGTCAATGAACAGGGCTATACGGTGCGTTTCTTCGCCAACTCCCTGTCCAAATACAGACTCGAGATCTCGGTTGAAAAGCAGACTCTGAATCTTGCGGATGTAAACAAGCCTTCGCGGATGATGTCTCTGTTCGGCTACGATATGATGGATATTTCCGAAGGCCATCTGCTGATCGACGGATATGCGATCCTGTACAATACCGCGATGAATGCGGATGCCCATCCTTCCTATGAACTGATCATGGAAGATGAAGAAGGAAACACATACAGCTTTGAGACAGCCGCAAAAGAAAGCGTCTATGACTTCAGCGCTCTGCTGAATACGGAATTCGACTACAGCATGGCATCGTTCAGCGCCGATGCGGATCTGAGCGGTCTGCCGGCCGGAACCTACCGCATGTATCTGGAAGTGACGACCGATGCATGTCATGACATCTTCGAACTCTATAACACAATGGACTTTGCGTGTGCTTCGGAAACGGAAAACAGAACCTACAGCATGCGCAGCACGGAAACAAGATGCAGATATCTGCTGGAGGTGCAGGAATAACATGGGACTGAAAACCAGTGCGAAAATCGCTATGCTCGTCATTGCCGGAATCGGTGTCGCGACCGGCGGAACGGTCCTTCTCAACGGCGGAATGGAGAATATCAGTCTGCCCGGTACAGGTCCGAAGGGACCGGAAGTGATCGATTTTACGGATCAGACGAAAAAGGATGTCCAGGCATGGGCACAGGAAAATGAAGTCGGGGACGAATCCCTGCAGTTCGAATATGCATTCGATGAAGAAAAGGCAAAGGATACGGTTCTTTCCCAGAGCATTCCGGCCGGAGAATTCCTGGAAGCAGGAGAACTTCTGACAGTGACGCTCTCGGACGGACCCGATCCCGACAAGGAACTGGAACTGCCGGATTTCACCGGAAAGAAACTGGAAGAAATCCAAAAATGGTTCACTGACAATCTGTTTAAAAACGTAACCTTTGCGACAGAGGAAACCGATGAAATTGAAGAGGGTGTATTCGTATCGATGGAACCTGCTTCAGCCAAGGCAAAGCGCTCCGATAAGATCACCGTCAAGACCGCTGTTCCCGTACCCGAACCGGAAGGAATCGAAGTGCCGGAACTCAGCCGTCTCAGCCTGGCGGAAATCGAAGACTGGGGCTGGCAGAACGGCATCTATATCTACTATGAATACCAGGTCAATGATATTGTGCCGACCGGCACATTCATCGGCTACTGGCCGGCAGCAGGTACGATTCTGCAGCCGGGAGAAGGCGTAACGGTTTATCTGGCGGATGCCAGTGCAAACGCAGCCCCGGTAGAAAATACCGAACCGCAGGAACAGTACATTCCCGAACCCGAACCGGAACCGCAGCCCGAACCGGAACCCGAACCGCAGCCTGAACCGGAGCCGGAACCTGAACCCGAACCCGCCGCAGTATGTCCGGCCGGATTCCCGTCGAGCATTTTCCAGACGAGCGATCAGGTATACAGCTATATTGCCGGCAGCTATCCGGCATGTCCGGTCAGCGTCACGGTCCTGGGCGACAGCGCCAGCAACCCGAACAACTACCAGGGTGTTGCGGATTTTGAACTGACGGATACATATCTCAATGTAACGATGTACCAGAGATGGTAGGAGACGGTCGAAAAGACCGTTTTTTCTTTTCTTTCACAGAGTTATTGCATACAATTGTATTGAAATTGAGGTGAATTGCATTGGGATATAAAACAGTATCATTTCAGATTGAAGGGATGACGGATGCCCAGGCCCGGGCCATGACCGGATCGGAAGACAGAAATCTTCTGGTTCTGAGCGAATGCACGGGGGTGGATGTTTCATTCCGCAGCAATACATTTTTCATTGCGGATCATTCCCGTCAGCAGACCGACAATGTCCGTTCGATCCTGACGGCTCTGTACCGCCTGGCGGAAAAGAACAGAGAGATCACGGAACAGGATGTGATCTATGCCTGCCGTCTGATCCAGCGCAGCGGCAGCGTCGACTTTGAATCGATGGAGACGGTGATGGCAGGGCGGACCCTGGCCGGCAGAGCAATCATGCCGAAAACCAAAGGACAGCTCGAATTCGTCAAAGCCATGGATAGCCATTCCATCGTATTTGCCATCGGTCCGGCCGGTACCGGAAAAACGTATCTGGCAGTCATCAAAGCGGTGACGGCATTGAAGCACGGCGATGTCAAGCGCATCGTCCTGACCCGTCCGGCCGTGGAAGCAGGCGAAAATCTCGGCTTCCTGCCCGGCGACCTGAAGGAAAAAGTCGATCCGTATCTGACCCCGCTGTATGATGCCCTGCATGATATGCTCGGCACGGAACAGACCGAAAAACTGATGGAAAGAGGAACGATCGAAGTTGCGCCGCTTGCCTATATGCGGGGCCGGACGCTGAATGATTCCTATGTCATCCTTGATGAAGCGCAGAATACGACCGCATCGCAGATGAAGATGTTTCTGACCCGTCTGGGTTTCCATTCGCATATGGTCATCACCGGCGATATCACCCAGATTGATCTGGACCGGCATACCGAAAGCGGACTGGTACAGGCAGCCCGGCTTCTGCGGGGCATCGATGATATCGCGATCCTGGAACTGACGGCCGATGACGTTGTCCGCCATCCGCTGGTACAGAAGATCATCGAACGCTACAGCGACGATGAAGGAAAACGGCAGCAGAAGATATGAGAAAACGGTTATTGAGTTTCTTCTTGTCCCTGACGGTTCTGGCCGGATGTGCATCACCGGAAGCGGAACCGGAACCGCAGGAACCGGAAATACCCGTGATTAAAGCACAGGACGGTCTTGCCCAGGGCGGCATCGGCGATATCCTGCGGACATACTGGTTTGATTTCACGATTGACAGTGCGGAAAAGACAGAATCCTATGGAGGTATCCGGGCGCAGGAAGAAGACAATATCCTGCTTGTCGTGCATATATCCATGACAAGTACATTCCCGGAAGAAATACCGATGTCCGATTATGACTTCGACGTGGAATGGGAAGGCGGCGATGATGCTCTGGCATATCCTGTGACACTCGAACATCCGGATCAGCAGACCGGCGCAATGCTGGAAAGCGCATATCTGATCGGACCCGGTGAAACGGTCAGCGGCGATCTTGTCTTCGAAGTCCCCGCAGGGCAGAAAGACTTCGCAGTGTATTTTCTGGAATTCTTTGAAGACGAAACAGAAGGAGATCTGTTCGAAGTACGGTTTACAGCTGAATAAGGCAGGAGAGCATAGTCTCCTGCTCTTCTTTTTGCAGCGTGTATAATCAGTACAGGAGAGGGACGCTATGAAGAATCATCTGATCGCCGGCTTCGGTACGACCCAGTTCTGGTACGGATATGACCGGGAAGCCTACATCAGCATGCGGGAAGCGGTATGCAGTTACGGGATCCGCATGATCGATACTGCCGAGATGTACGGAGACGGACGGTGCGAAGAAGCCGTCGGAAGGCTGATCCGGGACATCGGCCGCGATGAACTCATGATCGTTGACAAGATCCTGCCGGACAATGCGCACAGGAAACGTTTTTTCCGCAGTCTCGACGCAAGTCTTTCGCGCCTTGGGACCGGCTGCATCGATCTCTATCTGCTGCACTGGCGGGAGAATGCCGATCTGCAGGAAGTCAGCGAACTGATGGAAGAGGCAAAGAAAGCAGGAAAGATCCGGGCCTGGGGCGTTTCCAATTTCGATGTGCAGGATATGGAAGATCTGCTGGCATGCCCGCAGGGTAAGTACTGCGAAGCGAATCAGATTTTCTACAACCCGGACAAGCGGGGCAGCGAATTCGATCTGCTGCCGTATCTGCAGGAAAGAAACATCGGCGTCATGGCCTATTCCTCGCTGGATTCGAGGGCTGTGAGAAACAGACTTGCGGCAGATGAAAGGGTCCGGATGATCCTGGAAAAAGAAGGAATCACCATTGAAGCCCTGATGATCGCATTTGTCATCGCCCATGGTGTCACACCGCTGTTTCAGACCCGCAGCAGAGCCCATCTGAAGGATAACTGTGCGGGACTTTCCTTCGATATTCAGCCGTATATGAGCGTGCTGGATGCGGTCTGTCCGCCGCCTGTACGCAAGGTGCCGCTGGCCAAGCAGTAGAAAGAACCACTTGCAAGGCGAAATCCAAATGAGTAGAATAACTTAGGTCATAAAGGAGGATTAAATTATGAGCAAAGCAATTATGGTCAAGACAAAGAAAGATCTGGCTGACAGACTGTCTGATGAGCTGAACCTGACAAAGAAGGACGCAGCAGAGGCAGTGAATATCGTATTCGATGAAATCATTGAAACACTGGCTGCTTCCGGAGAAGTATCTATCAACGGTTTCGGCAAGTTTGAAGTATCCGAGCGCGCTGCCCGTACAGGCATCAATCCTGCAACAAAGGAAAAGATCGAGATCGCTGCTTCCAAGTCCGTCAAATTCAAGGCTTCCAAGAATCTCAAGGACACTGTTCAGTAAGAACAAAAGACTCTGCCGCGGCAGAGTTTTTCTTTGCGCAAATCGCAGGGAAAACACATATAATGGAACTATGGAAATTACATACTATAACCGGACAAACCAGGACATAGAAGCCTGGAAGCCTTTTTTTCAGAAAATCGCAAAGCGCTGCGAAAAAGAACTGAAACTGCGTAAGGATTATGAAATCAGCGTGACTTTTGTACGTTCCCGCACCATGCATAAGATCAATCTGGAGTACCGCGGCATCGACAGGCCGACCGATGTCATCAGCTTCGCGATCCGCGACGGGGAAGAGGAATTCCTGATGGACGAGACGGATCTGGGCGATCTGTTCATCAACATCGACTATGCGTCAAGACAGGCAAAACAGTACGGCCATTCCCTGGAACGGGAGACCGGCTTTCTGTTCCTGCACGGACTGCTGCACTGCCTGGGCTATGATCATATGAATGAAGCGGATGAGAAGGTCATGTTCGCACTGCAGGACAGGATCCTCGATCCGATCGTCAGCCGCAAATGATCCGCAAGTTTTCAGCGGCTTTCGCCGGGATCCGGAAAGGTCTTGGCCATAGAGCAGTCGCAATGCAGTTTGTGCTGGCCGGGCTGGCTCTGGCTGCGGCAGCGATACTGCGTCTTGATGCGATGGAATGGATTGCGGTGATCATCTGCACCGGACTGGTCATCAGCACCGAGATGCTCAATACATGCATTGAAAAACTGTGCGATCTGTATACGGATGCCTATAACGAACAGGTCGGCCTGATCAAGGATATGGCCGCCGGGGCAGTGCTGGTATCATCCCTCTGCGCTCTGATCACGGCACTGATCATTCTGGGCAGACATCTATAGGAGGAAACATGGAACGCAATGAACTGATACAGGAAGCTTTCAAAGCGATGGAAAACGCATATGCGCCGTATTCGAACTATCATGTCGGTGCGGCTGTTCTTTGTACGGACGGAAAGGTATTCCTGGGTGCCAATATCGAAAACGCTTCGTTCGGAGCGACCAACTGCGCGGAAAGAAGCGCTGTATTCGCGGCCTATTCCAACGGCTACAGGAAGGATACGATCGAAGCGCTGGCAATCGTTTCCGACGGCGGCAGGATCGCTGCGCCGTGCGGCATCTGCCGGCAGGTACTTTCGGAACTGCTGAAGCCGGATACACCGATCTGGCTGTCCAACGGCAGGGATGACTGCGATACGAATATGGAAGAACTGCTGCCGATGCAGTTTTCCCAGGAAGACGTTCTGCGATGAAGAGCGGATTCGTAGCCCTGGCCGGACGTCCGAATGCCGGCAAAAGCACCCTGGTCAATGCCCTTGTGCATGAAAAGGTGGCAATCGTATCTTCCAAGCCGCAGACGACCCGTTCGGAGATCCGCGGCATTCTGACCAAAGAGGATTATCAGATCATCTTTACGGATACACCCGGCATCCATAAGCCGAAATACCGTCTGGAAACACGCATGAACAAACAGGCGGCGGATGTCATCCAGGGTGTCGATCTGATCTATCTGGTCGTGGACGGATCGGTACCGTATAAAAAAGGCGATGAATATGTTCTGAACATGGTGAAGAACGCGCATCTGCCGGTGTTTCTGATCCTGAACAAAATCGATAAAATGGAAAAAGACAGGGTCATTGCCAATCTGCAGAGCTGGCAGAAACGCTTTGCATTTGCCGAATATTTTCCGCTGTCGGCGAAATTCGGGAAATCGTTTGATGACCTGATCCGGACGACCCTGAAATATCTGCCGGAAGGAGATCTGCTGTATCCGGCGGAAATCACCAGCGACGATGCGGAAGACTTCCGCATTGCCGAACTGATCCGGGAAAAGGTGCTGCAGTGCACGGAAGAAGAGGTTCCCCATGCGGCAGCCGTCAAGATCGAAAACAAGGAGTTCCGCCGCGGTGCCTGCTATATCCAGGCGCTGATCCTGGTGGAAAAGAGCAGCCAGAAGGGAATCATGATCGGCAAGCAGGGATCGATGCTGAAGAAGATCGGTTCGCTGGCCCGGCCCGAGATCGAACAGCTGCTCGGCCGCAAGGTCTATCTGGAACTGTATGTCCGGGTCGAGGAAGAATGGCGCTCCCGCGATGCCCGTATCACGGAATACGGCTACGGCGGAAGCAGCGGAGAATTTGAAGAATGAACGAAAGCGTCCGCGGTCTGATTTTAAAACAGATTGATTACAGAGAAAGCGATGTGATTCTCTCCGTCCTGACGGAGGAATACGGTAAGCTTTCTTTTCTTGCGGCAGGCGCCCGTAAGATCAGCAGTAAAAACGCCGGGGCGATCATTCCCTGCACGATTGCGGAAATCCAGTTCGATTGGCACATGAACCGTTCCGTCCAGCGTCTTAAGACGGCAAGGGCGAAAAAGATGTATCCCCGCATACACCGCGATCTGAATGCATCCGCCTGTGCCATGATGATGGCAGAGACAGCCGATGTCATGACCCTGGCTGAAGATGAACTGGGTACGGCTGAAGCCGAAGCGCAGCTGCTGGAAAAGGGCTGGGATGCCCTGGAGGCAGGGCACCGGGGCGACCTGATCACCGCCCTGTATCTGGCGGATATGATGAAACTGTTCGGCATCGAGCCGGATGTCGATGAATGCGTCCGCTGCGGATCGCTGTCGGTCAGTGCAGTCAGTGCGGAAGACGGCGGATTCCTCTGTCCGGACTGTGCTGCCAAAGCAGGGGTGCAGCCGCTGCCGGCGGAACAGCTGCGGCAGTTCCGGCTGATCGTCAAAGCCGGACTGACCCATATCGACCATGTGCTGGAAAAAACAGACGGCCGCTTCAGCGGACTGGGGTATCTCAGCGCAATGATCCGGCTTCACGCAGGTGTCAGTCTGCGGTCTTTTGACCTTGTCGGACGGCTTTTTGCCATTGAATGACCTGCGCGAAAGTGCTATACTACGTAAGATTTACGATGATAAAATAGGGAGGCTGACTGCTTATGGAAAAAACATTTGATCTGATCGTATCGCATGCAAAGAATACAGGGTTCGTATTTCAGGGTTCTGAGATATACGGCGGCCTTTCGAATACATGGGATTTCGGTCCCAACGGCGTTCTGCTGAAGGACAACATCAAGCGCGCCTGGCAGAAGAAATTCATCCAGGAAGATCCCAACAATGTTGAGATCCAGTCTGCGATCCTGATGAATCCGAAGGTCTGGGAGGCATCCGGACATCTGAAGGGATTCTCGGATCCGCTGATGGACTGCAGACAGTGCAAGACAAGACACAGAGCCGATCAGCTCATCGAGAACTGGTCGCAGGGAAAGGTCACCTGCGAAGGCTGGTCCAATGAACAGATGGAAACGTTCATCAAAGAAAACAATATTCCCTGTCCGGACTGCGGCGGCCATGACTTTACGCCGATCCGTCAGTTCAACCTGATGTTCAAGACATTCCAGGGTACGCTGGAAGACGCAAAGAATACGATCTATCTGCGTCCGGAGACAGCCCAGGGCATGTTTGTCGACTTCAAGAATGTACAGCGGGCATACCGCAAGAAGCTGCCGTTCGGCATCGGCCAGATCGGCAAGTCCTTCCGCAATGAGATCACACCGGGCAACTTCATCTTCCGTACCCGTGAATTCGAGCAGATGGAAATGGAATTCTTCTGCAAGCCGGGAGATGATGACAACTGGTTCCCGTACTGGCGGAACTTCTGCATGGAATGGATCCTGAACCTGGGCGGAAATCCGGAAAATCTGCGTTTCCGCGATCATGAGAAGGAAGAACTGAGCTTCTATTCCAAGGCAACGACCGATATCGAATACAGATTCCCGTGGGGATGGGGCGAACTCTGGGGCATTGCGGACAGAACCGACTATGACCTGACCCAGCACCAGGAAACATCCGGCAAGGATATGACATATCTCGATCCGGCGACCAATGAAAAATATATCCCGTTTGTCGTTGAACCGGCAGTCGGGGTCGAGCGTCTGTTCTTCATGTTCTTTACAGACGCATATGACGAAGAGGAACTGGAAAACGGAGACAAGCGCGTTGTCATGCGCTTCTCGCCGATACTGGCTCCGGTCAAGGCGGCGATCCTTCCGCTGAAGAAAAAGGATCATGGCGACAGAGCCCAGGAAATCTACCGCGATCTGGCATGCGATTTCTCTGTGCAGTATGACGAGTCCGGCTCGATCGGCAAGCGCTACCGCCGTCAGGATGAAATCGGTACACCGTACTGCATTACAGTCGATGACCAGACCCTGGCAGACGGCACCGTGACGATCCGCTTCCGTGATTCCATGGAACAGGAAAGACTCAGCGTGGACGAAGTCAGAGAAAGGATCTGCCGCGAAATTCGTTTCTAATCCGGAGGTATGAATGGTCAGAATCAGCAATGAAGAGATCGAAGCAGTCCGTGCGCAGGCAGATATCGTCGATGTGATCGGACACTATCTGCAGATCCACCGCAAAGGCAGATCTTATGTTGCTCTCTGCCCGTTTCATGATGACCATTCTCCGTCCATGTCGATCTCCGAAGACAGGCAGATCTTCAAATGCTTTGTCTGCGGCAAGGGCGGCAACGTGTTCACCTTCGTGCAGGATTATGAAAAGATCTCGTTTCCCGAAGCGGTCGGCCGGGTAGCTTCGCTGGTCGGCTATACGCTTTCGGTACAGCCGGAAGCCGTGCAGAAAAACCGGGATCCGGGCAGGGAAAAGATCTATGAAGTCCTCAACGAAACGATCCGCTATACGATGTATGAGCTCAACGGCTCCGGCGGCGTCAGCGAGAAGGAATACCTGCGTAAGCGCGGTCTGGATGACAAGGCGATCGAAACGTTCCAGATCGGCTTCAATCCGCTCAATGATTCGCTGTACCGTTTCATGCATGCAAAGGGTTTCGCCGACCGCGATCTGGTCAATGCGAATGTCACCCGGATCAGCGATTCGGGCATGCATGATGTATTCGGGGGACGGATCACGTTTCCGATCCATGACAGCTACGGCAACCCGATCGGCTTCAGTGCCCGGGCAGTCCGGACCGAGGGAACGTCCAAATACATCAACACCAATGATACGGAAGTCTTCCGCAAGGGAGATATCGTATACAACAGCCACCGGGCAAGAGGTCCGGCCCGCAGAGCCGGAAAGGTATATATCTGCGAAGGTGTGACGGATGTTATTGCCTTCTGGCAGGCCGGCATGGAAAATGCCGTCTGTACGCTCGGTACATCCTGTACGAATGCGCAGATCGCCGTTCTCAAGGGCATGGCCGCAAAGATCGTCTTCTGCTATGACGGCGATGAAGCCGGACAGGCTGCGACCTGGCGGGGAGCGAAGATGGCAATCGATCAGGGATGCACCGTGACGATCGTACTGAACCGGACCGGACAGGATCCGGATGAGATCCTGCGCAGCAGGGGAAAAGAAGCTCTTGCCGAAATGGCTTCGCATGAAATGTCCTGGATGGAGTTTGTTCTGGAATATCTGCGGAACCGGACAAACATGGACAGCTATCTGGCCAAGAAGGAAATGGCAGACAGGGCGATGGCGGAAATCGCAAAGCTGCAGGATGAGACCGAAAAGAGGTATTTCACCGAACAGCTTTCGCAGATGACCGGATTCCGCATGGAATATGCACCGGCGCCTGCCGCCAAGCCGGTCCAGGAAGTTCTACACCGGATCAAGGCACCGGACGGAACCGTCAAAGCGGAGGAACTGATCCTGGCGATGATGATGTCCTCTGCCTCGGCAGCCAGAAATTTCGAAGAGAATCTCGGCTATCTCATCGATGATACGCGGCAGACGGCCGCCATGATGATCATCGATGCCATGCATACATACGGAAAAGCAGATCCGGCCCGCCTCATCAGCAATACCGATGATCCGGCGGTGCGGGATATGATCAGTTCAATCGCAGCATCCGATGAATACGGCGCGCCTTATGACGCAGACCGGATGAACGGGGCGATCCGCAGAATCAAGCGGACCGTGCTCGCATCCGAGGCAGATGCGTACCGCGAACAGCTTTCGGCGGCGCTGAACAATGAGACGCGGGAACTGATCCTGAATAAATATGAGCAGTGTCTCAGAGAACTACGGAGGTATATTGATGAAGACGACAGCGAGTGACAGAAAAGAAACAGAAAAGAAAACAGCAGCCGCGAAGAAGACGGCCGCAAAGAAGTCAGAAGTGAAGACCTCCGCAAAGAAGGAAACCGTGAAGAAGACAGCATCCGCGAAGAAAGAAACCGAAAAGAAGCCGGCTGCGAAAAAGGCAGCGGTCAAAGAAGAACCGGCAAAGAAAACCGCCGCGAAGAAAACAGCGGAAAAGAAGGAGCCGGCAAAGAAGACAGCTGCGAAAAAAGAAGAAGTGAAGCATGCACCGGCAAAGAAGGAAACAGCGAAGAAGACAGTGAAAAAGGAAACCGTCAAAGAAGAGCCTGTAAAGAAGGAAACAAAGAAGACGGCGAAGAAGGAAGCCGTCAAGGAAGAACCTGCAAAGAAGGAAACAAAGAAGACAGCGAAGAAAGAAACGGTGAAGGAAGAACCGGCAAAGAAGACCGCAAAGAAAGCGGAAAAGAAAGAAGAAGCACCGGTCATTCCTGCACCGGTACCGGAAAAGAAACCGGAAGCACCCGCGGAAGTGGTTTTGCGCGATACCCATACAACTATTGATGTCTATAAGCGGGAAGGCAGAAGCAAGGTGCTCAAGAGCCTTGATGAACTCAAGGAAGACTACCGCCATGTCTATGAGACAGACGGTGTGATCTACCAGAAGGATATCATGGCATCCCTGGATCATCTGGATCTGATGGATGATGATCTGGATGCGCTCTGGGACTGGTTCTCCGGCGAAAATATCAAGATCTCGGAAGATGAAGACATCGAAGAGATGACCGATGCGGATGACATCGACATGGTCGATGACGCCGACGATGACGCCGATGATCTGGGCGATGATGAAGACCGCGATCCGGATGAGACGATCATTCCCGATCTGAGTCTGTATGCCCGCTCCGGCAGCGTCCAGCTGAACGATCCGGTCAAGATGTATCTGAAGGAAATCGGCCGCGTACCGCTGCTGAAGCCGGAAGATGAACCGGAAATCGCAAAGCGGATCGAAGAAGGCGATGAAGAAGCCAGAAACATCCTGATTTCCAGCAACCTGCGTCTGGTCGTATCCATTGCCAAGAAATATGTCGGCCGGGGCATGCTGTTCCTGGATCTGATCCAGGAAGGCAATATGGGTCTGGTCAAGGCAGTCGAGAAATTTGATTATACGAAGGGATTCAAGTTCAGTACCTATGCGACATGGTGGATCCGTCAGGCAATCACCAGAGCGATCGCAGACCAGGCAAGAACGATCCGTATCCCGGTCCATATGGTCGAAACGATCAATAAGCTGACCCGTATCCAGAGACAGCTCGTCCAGGAATACGGCCGCGATCCGACAGCGGAGGAGATCAGTGCCCGGATGGAGGGCATCTCTCCGGAAAAGGTACGCGAGATCCAGAAGATCGCGCTGGAGCCGGTATCTCTGGAAACGCCGATCGGTGAAGAAGATGATTCGCATCTGGGCGACTTCATCGAAGACAAGGACGCGCTTTCACCGGATCAGTACGCTTCCAACCAGCTGCTGAAGGATGAGATCAACAATGTTCTTTCCGGTCTGACCGAGAGAGAAGAAAAGGTGCTGCGCCTGCGCTTCGGCCTGTATGACGGCAGAACCAGGACCCTCGAGGAAGTCGGACGGGAGTTCAATGTCACCAGAGAACGTATCCGTCAGATCGAGGCAAAGGCGCTGCGCAAGCTGAAGCATCCGACCCGCTCGAAGCGTCTGAAGGATTTCTTCGACAAATGATGAAGCGGATCGAAACGATCGCAGATATGGTAAAGCAGGGCGTGATTGCAGCGGATATCGGCACCGATCACGCCTTTCTTCCGGTTCTGCTGATCCGCAGCGGCAGGTGTGAGAAAGTCTATGCCTGCGATATTGCGGAAGGACCGCTGGAAGCGGCCAGGAAAAACATCGCGAAAAACGGGATGCAGGAACAGATCATCCCGGTCCTCTCGGACGGCTTTGACCGGGTGCCTGCGGATGCGGACGCAGCGGTACTGGCCGGCATGGGATACTATACGGCAGCGGATATACTGACCAGGGCGGCAGAGCGGCTGGACGGCATGAAGCAGATCATTGTCGAAGTCAACCGCAATGTCAGGGAAATGCGGACATGGATATCCGACAGAAACTATACGGTCATTGATGAACGGACGGTATATGAAAGGGGATTTGACTATGTCATCATCTCTTTCAATACCCGCCGGCATGATTCCTATAATGAAAAGGAACTGCTGTGCGGTCCCATTCTGATGCGCCGCCGGGATGAAGAATATCTGGCCTTTGTACAAAGGAAGATTACATCTCTGCAGAAAAGGCTCGCAAAGATCCCGGACACCTCCTCCCCGGCATATGCGGAGGGGGAAAAAGAACTGGCAATGTACTGGTCGGTACTGCATGAATGAAAAAAGGAAGGCGGCTGCCTTCCTTTCATAAACAAAAAAAGCTGTGTGCACAGCTTTACTGAATCGAATTGACTGCTTTTGCGAGTCTGGACTTCTGACGGGCAACGTAGTTGTCTTTCCTGATGTGATTGACAAGTGCCTTATCCAGCTGTTTGTTTGCTTCGTTATATGCTGTAACAGCGGCGTCCTTATCGTTGGCTTCAACTGCTGCGAGAACCTTCTTGATCGCGGTCTTCAGTTCGCTCTTCTGACCTGCTCTTGCATTCTGTCTCTTCAGATTTGTCAGTGCACGCTTCTTCTGCGACTTGATATTTGCCATGCTTAACCTCCTGTTCGATTTTCCGCAAGGAGAATTATAGCAGTGCATATATTAAAATGCAATAAAAACCCGTTTGAATGCTGTATAATAGGGCAATGGCAGGAGGATTCGCACATGAAAGATCTACGAATCGTTTTTTTTGGCACACCGGTTTTCGCCTGTTCGGTACTGCAGGCACTGATCGATGAAGGATATACGGTCGCGGCGGCTGTATCGCAGCCGGACAGACCGGTCGGCAGAAAGAGACGCATCGAACCGACACCGGTGCATGCGCTGGCAGACCGCTATGGAATTCCTGTCATCCAGCCGGTGAAGCTGAAAGATGAAATGGATGCCGTACTGGCATATGAACCGGATCTGATCGTTACCTGTGCCTACGGACAGTTTGTTCCGTCCAGGATCCTGCAGGCACCGAAATACGGATGCGTGAATATCCATCCGTCGCTGCTGCCGAAATACAGGGGCGGTGCACCGGTGCACAGAGCCGTCATGAACGATGACAGGGAAACAGGTGTATGCCTGATGGAAATGGTCAAGGAGATGGATGCCGGCAGAGTCTATGTATGCCGGAAGACGGAAATCGGACCGGATATGACCACGGCTGAACTGAATACCGTGCTGGAAAAGATCAGCGCGGATATCATCCGGGAAGATCTGCCGGAATATCTGAAGGGAAATCTTCCGGGTACGCCCCAGGATCCCGCCGGGGTCGTGCTGGCGCCGAATATCTCCCGGGAAGAAGAACAGGTGCACTTCAGCATGGAAGAGATCCGGATGCTGTATGCGCATGTGCGGGCGCTCATCGATGAGCCGTACAGCTACGGCGTGATTGAGGGAAAGCGGGTCAAGTTCTGCGCTGCCGCAATGGAAGAAACAGAAACACCGGAGGCACCGGGCACGGTGCTCGGGTTTGCGGATCATGCCATGCGCATTGCCGCAAAGGGCGGTGTTCTGTGTGTAAAAGAACTGCAGATGGAAGGCAAAGGCCGGATGAATGCCGATGCGTTTGCCAATGGCGCCGGCAGAGCGCTGACCGGAAAGGTGTTTGACTGATGGACCGTAAATATATACGCAATTTCTGTATTATCGCCCATATCGACCATGGCAAGTCAACGCTGGCCGACCGGATCCTGGAAATGACGGATACGGTTTCGCAGCGGGATATGAAGACGCAGATCCTGGATGATATGGAACTGGAAAGAGAGCGCGGCATTACGATCAAGCTCAATGCCGTGCAGCTTTCCTATCATGCCAGAGACGGCCATGAATATCTGTTCAACCTGATCGATACACCGGGCCATGTCGACTTTACCTATGAGGTATCGCGGTCGCTGGCAGCCTGCGAAGGTGCCATTCTGGTCGTCGATTCCACCCAGGGTGTACAGGCCCAGACGCTGGCAAATACCTATCTGGCCCTGGACAATGATCTGGAAATCGTTCCGGTCATCAACAAGGTCGATATGAACAATGCCCAGCCCGAGCATACGAAAAAGGAAATCGAAGATATCATCGGTCTGGACTGTTCCGACGCACCGGAAATCAGTGCCAGGACCGGTCTCAATGTCGATGCCGTGCTCGAGCAGATCGTCACGAAGATCCCGGCGCCGTCCGGCGATCCTTCGAAGCCTCTGCAGGCACTGGTATTCGATTCGTTCTATGATCCCTACCGGGGTGTCATCGCCCTGGTCCGGGTGCGGGAAGGCACGCTGAAGACAGGGGATAAGATCCGTTTCATGGCGACCGGTGCGGAATACGATGTACTGGAAACCGGTATCCGCAATCCCGGCGAGGTACGGGTCAGTGCTCTGGAGGCAGGCGATGTCGGCTGGTTTGCGGCATCGATCAAGTCGATCCAGGATGTACGGGTCGGCGATACCGTGACCCTGTGCCGGAATCCTGCAGCCCAGCCTTTAAGCGGCTACCGCAAACTCAATCCGATGGTCTACTGCGGTCTGTATCCTTCCGATGCGGCAAAATACGAAGATCTGCGCGATGCGCTCGACAAGCTGCAGCTCAATGACGCATCTCTGCAGTATGAACCGGAGACATCGCAGGCACTGGGCTTCGGCTTCCGCTGCGGTTTCCTCGGTCTTCTGCATATGGATGTCATCCAGGAGCGTCTGGAAAGAGAATACGGACTCGATCTGATCTGCACAGCGCCTTCGGTCATCTATCATGTCTATCTGACGGACGGATCGATGATCGCCATTGACAATCCGGCAAGGATGCCGGACGGCACCCGCATCGACCATGTCGAGGAGCCCTATGTTAAGGCGGAGATCATGGTTCCGGAAGCCTATATCGGCGCCGTCATGGAACTGTGCCAGAACAAGCGCGGCATCTTCCAGACGATGGATGTGATCGATACCGGCAGAAACATGATCACCTATGAGATCCCGCTGTCGGAGATCATCTATGATTTCTTCGACCGGCTGAAGTCCTGTTCCAAAGGATATGCTTCGCTGGATTATGAAGTCATCGGCTACCGCAAGGAAGATCTTGTCCGGATGGATATCCTGCTCAACGGCGAGACGGTGGATGCACTTTCGGTCATCGTCCACCGCAGTGAAGCGTACAAGCGGGGATCGGGCATTACGATCCGGCTCAAGGAACTGATTCCCAAGCAGCAGTTTGAGATTCCGGTCCAGGCGGCGATCGGAGGCAAGGTCATTGCCCGTACGAATATCAAGTCGCTGCGCAAGAACGTTCTTGCCAAGTGCTACGGCGGCGATATTTCCCGTAAGAAGAAACTGCTGGAGAAGCAGAAGGAAGGAAAGAAGCGCATGAAGGCGGTCGGCTCGGTCGTGATCCCGCAGGAAGCGTTCATGTCGGTTCTGTCCATGGATGATGACCCCAAGAAATAAGCCGGATGTTCTCTATCTCCATGTTCCGTTCTGCCGGACGATCTGTTCCTACTGCGATTTCTGCCATACGGTCTATAAGCATGAAGACGGAGACGCATGGCTCGATGCCTTGAAAAAGGAACTCGCATTGCGGGAAATCAATCGTTCACTGCGGACGGTCTATATCGGCGGGGGAACGCCGAGTGTCCTGGAAGAAGCACAGCTGGAACGGCTGCTTTCGATGCTGGATCCGTATACAGGCTCTGTACGGGAATATACCATTGAGATCAATCCCGAAACGCTGAGCGCTGCCAAAGCAGAGATCCTTGCGTCCCATGGCATCCGCCGGGCATCCATCGGCTTTCAGACATCGGATGAAAAGATGCTGAAGAAGATGAACCGCCGCCATACGATGGCGGATATGGAACGCTGTGTGAAAGAACTGCGGGACGCAGGCATTGACAATCTTTCTTTCGATCTGATGTACTCTCTGCCGGATCAGACCCTTGCGGATCTGCAGCAGAGCGTCAATGACGCACTGAAGCTGCAGCCGAAGCATCTGTCCCTGTATTCCCTGACGATCGAAGAAAATACGGTATTCGCAAAAACCGGGGCAGAACCCTGCGATGAAGATACGGAAGCGGACATGTACCGCTGGATCTGCGATACGCTGCCGGCATACGGATTCAGGCAGTATGAAATATCGAATTTCGCACTGCCCGGATATGAATCCATGCATAATACCGCCTATTGGGAATATGAAGATTTCTACGGGATATCCTGCGGCGCTTCCGGCAAGGAAAAGAATATACGCTATGACAATACCCGCTCGCTGCGCAGCTATCTGACAGATCCGCTGCAGCGGGAAGAAATACTGCTCAGTGAAAGAGACCGGATGTTTGAGACGGTCATGATGGGCCTGCGTCTGAAAAGAGGATTCTCTCTGTCCCGCTTTGCGGAAACATTCGGAGTGCCTCTGACGGATGCCTATGGCGATAAGATCAGAGAAATGATCCGGCAGGAAATGCTGGAAACAGACGGAGACAGGATCCGGTGCACGGAAAAGGGATTCCCCGTGCTCAATGAGATACTGGTCTGCCTGATGGATGATGAAGGAGAATAAACGATATGGCCAAGCTGAAAAAATCCAAGACAAAACCGCGCAGCCAGCGCTCGATCGACGAAGAAAACAGAAGAATCGCGGCGGTGGAGGCATACGAAAAGCAGATCGCCAGACGGAAGGAAGACAACAAGGTCATGGGCATGACGGTGCTCTGTCTGTACGGTCTGATCATGGCGATCATTGCCTGGCTGATCGACTATATGGGCATCGTCGCACTGCTTTCCATCATAGTTTCGTTCATCGGTCTGCGCATGGTGAAGGAGAAAAGCGGCAGGAACTACTATGCATGCATTGCCGGTCTGGTTCTCGGCGGTCTGCGTCTGATCACCGAACTGATCCCGCTGTTATCATCGCTTGGATCCTGATGCTTGCACACATGCCTGTGCTGTGCTAAGATAAATAGGCTTTCGGTCTGGGACTGACGTATCCTCAGCGTTTTTCTCGGTCCGGAACATAACAGAAAGTAAGAGGAAAAAGACATGTTATCAAAAGAAAAGATTGCTTCGCTCACAAAGGAATTCGGACGCAACGCTGCGGACACAGGTTCCGTTGAAGTACAGGTTGCTCTGCTCACAGCGCAGATCAATGCTCTGACAGAACACATGAAGGCCAACAAGAAGGACTATTCTTCCAACCGCGGTCTTCTGAAGATGGTCGGACGCAGAAAGAAGATGCTGGAGTATCTCAAGCGCGAAGACATCAACCGCTACCGTGATCTGATCACAAAGCTCGGACTCAGAAAGTAAGAAAGGGTTCGTATGCCGGCATGTACAAATGCCGGCTTTTATTTGTTTCAGGAACACATAAATCATTATAAAATTAATTGGTTAGAGAGGGTTAATATTGAGAACATTCCGGACGAACATCCTGCGCATGATCCGATCGACGAAAAGCCGGTTCTTTTCACTGACGGCAATTGTCGCCATCGGCACGGCTTTCTTTGTCGGTGTTTCCGCAACCTCTCTGGTCATGGGCCGCAGCGTGGATTTCTATAATGATGAACAGAATCTCAAGGATATAACGATATATTCGAATTACGGCTTTGAAGAAGAGGATCTTGAAGCGATCCGGAGCCATCCGGATACCCTGGAAGCAGAAGGGACATGGTTTGCGGATGTGATCGGTACAGACAGCGATTCGGCCCGGATCACCCGTGTGCATGCATTGATGGAGAACGGTTCCCTCAACCGTCCGGTCCTGCGGGAAGGACGCATGCCGGAAAAGCCGGATGAAGCCCTGGCCGAGGGCGGCTCGGATATCAAGGGCGGTTTCCCGATCGGTTCCGTGGTGTATTTTTCCTATCCTGAAGGAACCTCCAATGATTCGCTGAAAATCGAAAAGGCAACGGTCGTCGGTCTGCTCGATACCCCGGTCTATCTCAATATGTCCAAGGAAAACAGCACCCTGTCCAACCAGTATATCGATACCTATCTCTATGTGCCTCAGGAGGCATTTGACAGTTCCTACTATACCGAAGTCAATATCACGGTCAGAGGTCTGAAGGAGATGTATTCCTTCTCGAAAGAATATGACGATGCCGTGGCAGATGCGGCGGAAGATTATGAAGCCCTGGCAGAGAAATGGCAGGACCGCAGAAGAAAAGAGATCGCGGATGAAGCGGAAGAAGAATATCAGAAGGGACTGCAGGAATATAAAGACGGTCTGAAGCAGTTTGAAGAAGAGATCGCCGATGCGGAAAAAGAGATCGCAGACGGCGAAAAAGAAATCGAAGAAGGCAGAGAAGCACTGGCTGAAGGGGAACAGGAACTGGCGGACGGCATGGCGCTGATGGAGAGAAAACGGCAGGAAGCGCTGCAGCAGCTGGCAGATGCCCAGGCCCTGGTCGATGAAAACCGGCGGAAACTCCAGCAGGCGGAAGCCGACTTTGCCAAGACTAAAGAAGATCTTCTGAAACAGAGAAAACAGCTGGAGGACAGCATTCCCCAGCTGCAGCAGGCAAAAGACGGTCTGGCACAGATCGACGCTGCACTGCCCCAGGTGGAAGAAGGCATTGCCGGGCTGGAAGACCCGATGGTCAGCGTTCTGATGGAAATCTTCCGGACTCTGCCGGAGGATACGGAGATCAGCGAAATCACATCCGGCATGCGCGAAGCGGCAGATGCGGCGGAACAATTGCAGGAAGTCCTGCCGGAGGCGGATGAAGAAGTCTGGCAGGAACTTCTGACGGACGGGGAAGCGCTGAAAGCGGAAATCGCTGCGGACAATGCATATTTCCAGGCAGAAGAGACAAAGAAACTGCTGAAGAGCCTGGACAAGAACAAAGAAACCGCCGACAGTGAGGAACTTGAAATTCTCAAAGAAAAGATCCTGCGCTATGACCCGGCAGCGGATACGGAAACCCCTAAGGGCATTCAGGCGGGCTATGACAATGCCTCGCAGCGGGCTGCCCAGGCAGATGAAATCCTGCAGAAATACGATACGGAACCGGTGCGGCAGATCCTTCATGAAATCGTCATGGGCGGCGGTCCCGGGATTCTGCGGGAGATGGCGGATACGCAGATCGATGAACTTGTTTCTTCGCTGCAGCAGATCAGCGGCAGGGAATCCATCACTGATGCGGGTACGCTGGTCAGTGCCTATGATGAAAGTCTGCAGAGTCTGCATGAAACCCGTGATACGCTCCTTGAAAGAAGAAAGCAGATCACCGATGCACTGGCTGACCAGGGCATTGCGCCGGAAGAACTGGATGATGTCATACAGAAAGCATCGGACGGGATCGGACAGATCGATGCCGGCATTGCCGAAGGGGAAAGGCAGCTGGCCGAAGGCAGAGCGCAGATCGATGAAGGACAGCGGCAGATCGATGAAGGATACCGGCAGCTGGAAAGAGAACTGAATGAAGCGCAGAATGCCTTCTCCAACGGTGCCGCCGAGATTGCGGCCAACCGCAGCCGTCTCGATGATGCGGTCAATGAACTCGCTTCCGGCCGGGCTGAACTGGAAAAAGCAAGAAAAGAAGGCCGCGAAGAACTGGAAAAAGCAAAGAAGAAACTCGATGAAGCAAGGGAGCAGATCGATGCGCTGGAACCGGGCGAATGGACGGTACTGGACCGCAGCACCTCCCATTATGCGACGGTGACATACCGCGGTTCGGTCGACCAGATGCGGGCGATCGGAAACATCTTCCCGCTGTTTTTCATCGCTGTTGCGGCCCTGGTCTGTCTGACGACGATGACAAGGATGGTCGATGAACAAAGAGGCGAGATCGGCATCCTGCGGGCCCTGGGCTATACCGAAGGACAGTGTGCGTCCAAGTATCTGATCTATGCCGGCAGCGCAACCCTGCTGGGCGGCGTGATCGGTATCGTCTTCGGCATGATGACATTCCCGATCATCATCTATCATGTCTGGCGGATGATGTATGTTCTGCCGCCGATCCGGGTATTCATGCCATGGAATCTTGCATTGTCTGCCGGTGCGTCATTCCTGGCCGGCATGGAACTGACGACGTGGCTGACCTGCCGCAAAGACATGCGGGAAGTACCATCCCAGCTGATGCGTCCGAAGTCTCCGAAACTGGGCAGAAAGACACTGCTGGAGCGGGTCGGATTCATCTGGAGCCGGCTGTCATTTACCTGGAAGGTGACGATGCGCAACCTGTTCCGCTATAAACGGCGCTTCTTCATGACCGTCGCCGGTGTTGCCGGATGCGCTGCGCTGCTGGTGACAGGCTTCGGCATCCGCGATTCCATCAACCGGATGGTCGATCTGCAGTTCTATGAAATATCCCGCTTTGACGGCAGCGTCTCGCTGAAGAAGAATCTGAGCGCAGAAGAACGCAGCAGCCTGCTGGCACAGCTGCAGAGCGATCCGGATATCGAAGAGATCACCGCAATCGGTTCCTATACGGCCAAGATCGCAGCCGGGAAAAAAGAAGAGACGGTCAGTGTCGAAATCTATGAAAACAGCGAAGATGTCTGCCGCTGCTATGATCTGCGCAAGCGGATCGGCGGAGCGAAGATCGAACTGGGCGATGATGCAATCGTCATCAGCGAAAAGCTCAGCGAACTGCTCGGGCTGAAAGCAGGGGATACGGTCCGGCTGGAAGGCGAAACCGGAAAATATGCCGAAGTAAAGATCGGGGATATCTGCGAGCTGTATATCAATCACTATGCATTCATGTCGCAGGACTGCTACAAAAAGCTTTTCGGCATTTCCCCGCGTTCGCACAGTCTCCATCTGCGTCTCTCGGAGGATCTCAGCGACTCCAGTGCCTTGCAGAGAAGGCTGGTCGAATATGAACAGATCGAAGGCATTGCCTTCTTCGAGGCGGTGCTGGAGAACTTCCGGACCATGGTCAAGGGACTGGATCTGATCGTCTGGACCCTGATCGTGTCATCGATGTCGCTGGCCTTTGTCGTGCTCGGCAATCTGATCAATGTCAATCTCAGCGAGCGGATGCGGGAGATCGCGACGCTCAAGGTGCTCGGCTTCCGGCGGCGGGAAGTAGAGAACTACATATATAAGGAAAATAATGTACTGACGCTGATCGGTGCCGTCTGCGGACTGCCGGTCGGCAATGTTCTGCATCACTACATCATGCGCATGGTCGAAATGGATTATGTCATGTTCGGCCGCTCGATCATGCCGGCAAGCTTTGCCATATCGCTGGTTCTGACGCTGTTCTTCAGCATCCTGGTCGATTTCGTCATGGCAAGGCGTCTGCATTCGATCAAAATGGTGGAAAGCCTCAAGAGCGTGGAATGAACTGGACATATATACTGGAATGCGAAGACGGTACGCTGTATACCGGCTGGACAAATGATCTGGAAAAGCGCTTCAAGGCGCACTGTCAGGGAAAAGGGGCGAAGTATACCCGTACCCATAAACCGGTGCGGATCGCCTGGTCGCAGGAATTTGCGACAAAGCAGGAGGCGCAGCAGGCGGAATGGCGGATCAAGCATATGGCAAGAAGCGAAAAGCAGCATCTGATCAGAGAAGAGATCCGGTTGAAACCTGCGCCTAAAACGGTGATAATGAAGGAAAGAGAGAAGGAGAAAAATATAATGGGAAAACTGAAAATCGTCCGCTGCAACGGCTGCGGAAAAATTGCGGTGGTTTTAAAGGATTCTGCCTGCCCGACGAAATGCTGCGGTGAGCCGATGGAAGTGCTGGAAGCCAATACGACCGATGCGGCCCAGGAGAAGCATGTACCGGCCGTCACCAGAGAAGGAAGCAGGATCACGGTATCGGTCGGCTCCGTCGATCATCCGATGATTCCCGAACATTACATTGAATTCATTGCCCTGGAAACAGCCAAGGGATTCCGGATCGCCTATCTGAATCCGGAAGACAAGCCGTGCGCTGATTTCTTCGCGGAAGAGCCGGTGACGGCAGTATACGCATACTGCAATCTGCACGGTCTCTGGAAAACAGAAGCCTGATATGAAACTGACAGCTGCCGGTCTGTCCGATAAGCAGGCATGGCTCAATGCACCCGTTCTTCTGCCCGGATATGATCCGGCTGAAATCGCGGCCAATACGAGGGAGAATCCGCGCTGGCTCCATTTCGGCATCGGCAATATTTTCCGGATCTTCATCGGCACGATCGCTGATACGCTGATCGCCGCAGGCGACCTGGACAGCGGCATCACCTGTGCCGAGACGTTCGATTTTGAAGTCGTCGACAAGGTCTATGCACCGCATGACAATCTGGCGCTGTGCGTGACGCTGTACGGTGACGGCACTGCGAAAAAGCAGGTGATCGGATCATTGGGCGAGGCCATTGCCGTGAAGCCGCAGGATGAGGAGGCATATGCCCGTCTTGCCCGGATCTTCGCTTCGCCGTCGCTGCAGATGGTCAGCTATACGATCACCGAAAAGGGCTATGCGCTGAAGAAAGCAGACGGAACATATTTTCCGGAAGTTGCCCAGGCGCTGAAAAAAGGCCCCGGATACTGTTCCTCGGCAGTGGTCCTGACGGCTTCGATGCTGTATCACAGATGGCTTGCCGGCGCTGCACCGGTTGCCATCGTATCGATGGACAATGTATCGCACAACGGCGAAAAGCTGCGCAGTGCGGTGCTGGAAGTGATTCACACCTGGTATGAAAACGGCCTGGCGGAAGAACCGTTTGTCCGCTACGTGGAAAATGAATCTCTGGTATCGTTCCCCTGGACGATGATCGACAAGATCACGCCCCGTCCCTCCGTTTCCGTAAAGGAAATGCTTGAAAAGGACGGCATTGAGGATATGGATATCGTCATTACCGAAAAGCAGACCTATATCGCTCCGTTTGTCAATGCGGAGGGTCCCCAGTATCTTGTCATTGAGGACAGCTTCCCCAACGGCCGTCCGCCGCTGCAGAAAGCCGGTGTATACATGACCGACAGGGAAACGGTCAATGCCTGCGAACGGATGAAGGTGACCGTCTGTCTCAACCCGCTGCATACTGCTCTGGCACCGCTGGGATGCGTACTGGGCTATCAGCGCTTCTCGGATGTCATGCGCGATCCGCAGCTGAAGCAGCTGTGTGAAAAAGTCGGGGAAGAAGGCATGGCCGTGGTCAAGGATCCAAAGATCCTTTCACCCCGGGCGTTTATCCGCGAATGCATCGATGTCCGCTTCCCCAATGAATATATTCCGGATACACCCCAGCGCATCGCGGTCGATACATCGCAGATGGTCGGCATCCGCTTCGGTGAAACAATCAAAGAATATGTTCTCAAAGACGGAAGCGCTGCGGCATTGAAAGCCATTCCTCTGGCAATTGCCGGATGGCTGCGCTATCTCAAGGGCGTACAGGATGACCTGACCCCGTTTGAACTTTCCCCTGACCCGATGAATGAAGAACTGCAGGGAATCCTGGCAGATGTCAATGTCGGTGAACCGGAGAGTCTGAAAGAACAGCTGCGGCCGGTTCTCTCCAATGCCCATATCTTCGGCAGCGACCTCTATGAAGCCGGTATCGGCGGGCAGACCGAAGAGATCCTGCGGTCGATGCTGGAAGGGAAAGGGGCGGTACGGAGAACGCTGATCCGCTGTCTTGATGCATAAACCAAAGGCTCTGTCCTGTGACGGAGCCTTTTTAACGTGTGCCGGGCATGGCACATATCTTGGAGGTTGAAAGGTACCTCCAGCCAAGGGTGGTAACCCCTAAGGCTTAGCCAAGTTCAAGGGTGTCCATCGT
>CADABS010000022.1 GCA_902786245.1 uncultured Erysipelotrichaceae bacterium | reverse complement strand
CTTTTACGTAAAAAAAGTCAGAAAAAAACACCCATACTGTTTTCAAGTATGAGTGTGTTCGTCATCCGTTCAGCACAAGCTTAACTTAATGACATTGGTCGCTGACCGTATTTTTTTAACGGCAGAAAACGGAACGGACCGGTGTGCCTGAACCGTAAATCAGACAGGTTTAAAAATGCATGATATGCATGCAGAACATGCCTGCGGAATGCACATGCATCACTCCGGATGAAAAGTTCAATAACATCCGATAAAATATGCATTTTCGACTAATTTGACAACGATTTCACAAGTGAGTTTTTTAGTTGTTTTTTTTCAATTTACCTGTCTATAATTGTATCAGTTTGTGAGTTATAGCAATTCACCGGAGGATTTACTCAATGGCTATCTGCAGCATTCTTGATCAGAAAACAGACAACCGCAGGGGCGGTGAGGATTGTGTATTCAACGGATATCTGGAAGATTACCTTAACATGGAAGACGTTGTAATTGATCCTGCTCTCCGTGACACCTTAACTGCAATTCTTGAAAAAGAACCGGAAACTAAAATTTGCATCGGTCTGCGCAGCGAAGTGAACAAGGATGCAATCTCGAATCAGATCATCCGCTATAAAGACGTGTTCAAGCTGGCCGGCAAACCGCTGATCTACCCTTACATTATCTATATTTCCAAAGAAGGCGAAGACAGAGCTCTTCTGATCGAACCGACAGCGGATTACGGATTCATCAAAGCGAAGGGTCTGTACTACTGCATGACAGAACCGGGCAGCGAATTCATTGACTGCAAGAATGAAATCGTCGCAGTCAGTCTCTCGGATCCGAGCCTGATCATGCGTGCATTCGACGGTCTGTTCACACAGCGGGCCGGCGCTCTGCAGAGAAAGCTTGACAGCCATTTCTTCAGAAACTATGACGAGCTCAAGGCAGCCGCCATCAAAGCAGCGAATGAACTCAAGGAAAACGCACCGGCAGCCCTGGCTGCACTGGAAGACAGATCCGATGCGATTTATGAATATGTCATCAACTGGTTCCTGCTGAAAAAGGTTCTGTATGTACAGTACATGGTCAACAAGAACATCCTGACATCCGTCCATGAAGGCAATGTCAAGAGACAGAGAAACCAGGCCAAGCTCAATGCGGATGAAATCACCTTCCTGAGCTATTCCGAGATGTGGAGAACAGACGGCACAATGCCGGAAGAAACTCCTGCGGAAGAAGGACCTGCCGATGCATAATCACAAGGGAACCTGCGGGTTCCTTTTTCTTATGCGCTGTTTCTGTACCTGTACAATGAAAAGCAGGAGTATGCTATAATCTTCTTTGATTACGAAGGTGGTGCAAATGAGCAGATATCGCGGCCGCGGAAACGGCAATAACTATATATGGTGGATCCTGATTTTCCTGATGTTTTCAGGAGGCGTCGGGGCATTTATTCCTTTACTGATGATTCTCGCCGTCGTCATGGCGGTCATGTTTGCGGCAGTCGGCGCTTCAAAGCGCGAAGAAGGACGCACACAGGGCTATAACAGCGGATACAGCCGTACCGGCAATTACTACCGGGCCGGTTCTTCTTCCAAGTATTCCGCTGCGGACATGGCGAAGATCAATGTCTACCTGCGCAGCTGGTACAGAACCAGACGCTCGCTGCCGATTGGTTCCAATATCGATCTGCGCATTCACGGACAGAGATATGCATCCCTGGCCAGCCTGGATGTATACCGGGACAATACCTATATCTGCTCGCTGAATGATTTCGGCCGCAGATATCCGGATTCCTATAATGAAATCCTCTCGGAGCTGCTGAATATGTCCAGACAGAACCGGGCGGATGAAGTCATCGATGTCACGGCGACGGAAACAGCGCAGCGCAAAGAAGAAGCGCCGAAGCAGCAGGAAGCACCGAGACAGAAGACAGCGGAAGATTTCATGAATCAGATCAACCAGCTGAATGATGACATTCCGGATGAGAATATTTCCAACGGTCTCTATGAGACATGCGCGCTTCTGAAGCAGATCCAGATTCTGCAGGACAGATTCCCGGGATCTGCCGATAAGCTGAAGAAACTGTATGACTACTATCTGCCGATCCTGGTCAGGATCCTGACGCAGTATGACAATCTGCAGGCAGCCCAGACCGATCCGGCATATGAAGAGACAAAGCAGAAGCTGAACCGTACGATCTCGCTGATCAATGATGCGATGAAGACGATCATCTCCAGTCTGACCGATCAGGACTTCATCAATCTCTCGGCGGATATTTCGACTCTGGAGGCAGTTCTGCAGAAAGACGGACTGACTTCCGACGGACAGATGTCCACAAGAAACGGGGGAATGTAAGATGTCAAGGGATGACCGCAGAAGAGAAGAAAAAGAACGCCTCTGGAATGAGGTGCTGAATAAAAACCGTACCTATGAGTCCACTGACGCATCCCAGGAAATCGAACTGGTGATCAATGCGAATGAAAAGCAGGAAAAAGAGCGCAGAAACACGATGAAGAGCGCTGATCTTGCCATGGAGGAACTCAACAAGATCCTTAAGAAACAGCAGAAAGATCTCGAAGAGCTTTCTTCGCAGATGAAAGATCTTGATCACAGTATCGATCCGTCTCTGATGGATATGGAACAGCTGGAAAAAGACATTAAGCGGGACTACGGAACCCAGGAGAATATCTTCCCGAAGGAAGAATTCCATGAACCTGCCACGGTATCCGAAAACCTGTTTGAAGAAGTATACAACGTCCTGATTTCCAAAATCATGGGTCAGAAAGACGCACTGCGTCAGATGATCATTGCTTTCCGCCGCCCCTATGTCATGGGTACGGAATCCGGCAAGCCGAAGAATGTCATTCTGATCAGCGGCCCGAGCGGATCGGGACGCCATGAAGCAGTCACCCAGATGGCCCGTTCTCTGTACGAAAAGAAAGTATTTGCCAGCGATGCGGTCTATACCATCGATATGAGCAGATACACCAGCGGTGCACAGGAATCCATCTTCCTGCAGGATCTGTATGAAGCACTGACCGGGGAAGGTTCCATCATCTGCTTCGAGCATTTCGAAAACGGATTCCCGGCATTCCTGCGCATGGTCGACAGCCTTGCGACAGATGGCAGAGTCGTACTGAACAAGAGATATGTACTGACCAAAGGCGTCCTGGTCGAAAACCAGACCGGACTTGTCAAAGAGAGCGTGGATTCGCTTTCCGCCGAAGGCAAGTATCTCGTATTCATCACGTCCCAGAAGCCTTCCAAGGTACAGGACTATTTCGGTGCCGATTTCATGTATCATGTGCTCGATACCGTAACCCTGAAACAGCTTGATGAGGAAAGCGTCAAAGCGATCATCGAAAACCAGTCCGCTTCGCTTGCGTCCAGAGTCAGAGAAAACCTGAAGATCAGTCTGACCGTTCCGGAAGAAATCAAAGACTGGGTATTCCGCCATTTCGACAAGACCCAGGGTGCCTATTCCATTACGGCACAGTTCTATGATTTCTATGTATCCCTGAGTGAGATGGCACTGAAGGAAGCCAGAAATGACAATGATCCGGTCGTTCTGAAAGTCGTCAATGATGTGCCGATGGCAGCCTGCGATCATATGGAAGTCCGTCTGTCCCGTTCGAAGAACTCGCAGGAGGAAATCGATGCGGTCAATGCGGAACTCGATGAGATCGTCGGTCTGGATATGGTCAAGAACTATATCCGTTCCCTGCAGTCGCATATCGCAATGCAGCAGAGAAGACGCGAACAGGGCATGAAGACGGCAGAAGTCTCCAAGCATATGATCTTTACCGGAAATCCGGGTACCGGCAAAACGACGATTGCCCGTCTGATTTCCCGCTATATGAAAGCCATCGGCGCTCTGTCCCAGGGCCAGCTGGTGGAAGTGACCAGAGCAGATCTTGTCGCCCAGTATGTCGGCCAGACGGCACCGTTAACGATGTCGGTCATCAAATCGGCCATCGGCGGCGTTCTGTTCATCGATGAAGCTTATTCCCTCTACAGAGGAAAAGATGATTCCTTCGGTCTGGAGGCAATCGATACACTGGTCAAGGCAATGGAAGACAACCGTGATGACCTGATCGTCATCCTGGCCGGATACTCGAAGGAAATGGCTTCCTTCCTGGAATCCAACAGCGGTCTGAAATCCAGATTCCCGAATCTGATCCACTTCCCGGATTATACCGGCGAAGAACTCCGCAAGATCGCAGCGCTGCAGGCGAAGTCCAAGGGCTATGTCATTGACGAAGCAGTCAATGAGAAGCTCGAAGCTTACTTCAATGAAGTACAGTCGATCAATGCGGCAGAGGCAGGCAACGGACGTCTGGCAAGAAACGTCGTCGAAGATGCGATTCTGCGTCAGTCCGAGCGTCTGGTCAAGGATCCGGAAGCGGATATGAGCGCACTTCTGCTGGAAGACTTTGACTTTACCGTCAAGATCAAGCCGAAAGAGGAAAAGAAGTCTCCGACCCTGGATGATCTGCTCAAAATGGCAGGCAATCACTGAATAATAAAACACATCTGATCTGTATGATGATGTCTACTTTGGCGGGATCATATCATGACCGGATGTGTTTTTTTCTGCTTACTGCAGACTGCAGTTCACCGGATCAGACGCATGAGCAGTTCCCTGCGGTAGCGGTCCGGTGTTTTATTGTATGTCTTCTTGAACCTGCGGATGAAATTCTCCGTATTCTCATAGCCGACCTGGTAGGCGACTTCCGAAACCGGCAGACCGGTCGACTGCAGCAGTGATACTGCATGTTTCATGCGGGCATCGATCAGGATCTGGGAGAATGTACGGCCCGTGACTTCTTTGATATAGCGGGATGTGTATTCCGGGGTGTAATGGTATTTTTCCGCCAGCTGCGGCAGAGTGATATCCGTATGGTGTTCATGGATATAGGCGACAATATCGGCCGCTGCCGCATTTCTGCGGCTGTCCTGGTCAGGTGCGTCGATCGTATGTTCATAATGGCGCAGCAGCTTGCCGAAAAACAGAGAGAAATATGCAGAGAGGATGGCATCGTATTCCTGGTATTTGTTTCTGCTCTCCAGCATCATCTGGATCAGTATATTCCTGAGATCCTGGTCATTGCCGGTATGGAACACAAGACTGTCATCTTCGCTGGAAAAGCGCAGATGCTTGAGAAAGAATTCCGAAAGAAGATTGTTCTTATAAAACGTCGGATTCCGGAAGGTATTCTCGATGACCTGGGCAGAGAGGATCATGACGATGACAATACTCTGGTTCTGCACGGAGATCCGGTGCGAGACGCCCGGCGGAATAATGCAGAAATCACCGATATGCATGGTTTCTTTTTTTCCGCCCAATGCATGATCGCAGGTGCCGTCATAGACATAGAATGCTTCAAAATACGTATGGAAATGCTCGAAATCCGGTGAGTAGCAGTTGTGCTTCTGCACGACCATGCCTGCTTCCGTATCGGAATAGAAATATTCATCGCGCATGGACGGAGGCATGGTTTCCTTGAACTCCGGAATCAGAATATGTTTCTGTACGCATTCCCGGATATCCAGGGAATGCAGAAACCGGCTGAAGGAAGCCGGATCTTTTTTTGCCTGCTGGTAGGAGCGGTAGAACCGTTCCGATTCATTCAGTGCATATAATTCCTGCAGCAGCTCTTTCTCGTTCATATTCACCTCAATATTAAATAAAGTCAATAATCTATAATTAATTTAATATTTTCATCAAATGCAGTCAATGTAAGCGGTAACAATTTACAATTTTTAATATTTTTATCCTTGCTAGTATAAAGATGTAATCAATCTGAGGGTGCTTATGGAAATGCTTGAAATCAGAAATATGCATAAAAGTTTCGGGCCGACAATTGCCCTGAACGACGTATCTTTCAGTGCACAGAGCGGTGAAGTGCTCGGACTGATCGGTGAAAACGGATCGGGAAAATCAACGGCGACATCGATCTATGCGGGGATGCAGACATGCAGCAGCGGAGAAATGTTCTTCAAAGGAGAACCCTGGCATCCGGTTTCCATGAATGATGCACTGAAGCGCGGTGTCGGCATGATCGTGCAGGAAAACGGTACGGTACCGGGCATCAGCGCAGCCGAGAATATCTTCCTGGGAGAGACGCAGGAGTATGTGTCCGGACTGTTCGTGAACCGGAAGAAGATGAACCGGGATGCGCAGGCAGCTCTGGACGCGATCGGGGCAGGCCATATCAGAGCGGAAATGATGACCGGGATGCTGGACTTCCAGGACCGGAAGCTGCTGGAAATCGCCCGGGTCATGGCAAAGGATCCGGAAGTGCTGGTTGTCGATGAAACAACGACTGCTCTGTCACAGAAGGGCAGAGATATTATCTACGGCATCATGAATACCATGCGGAAGGAAGGAAAAACGGTCATCTTCATCTCCCATGATCTCGATGAAATCATGGAGAAATGCGACCGTCTGACGGTACTGCGGGACGGAAAGATCATCCGGACATTCGAACATGAAGAATTTGAGGAAGGCGCCATCAAGGCAGCGATGATCGGAAGAGAACTGCAGGGCAGCTACTACCGCGATGACTATGACGGGGAAGTATCTTCGGAAGTCGTTCTTGCGGCAGAGCATCTCAATCATACCGATCAGCTTTCTGACTTCTCGTTTGAACTCCATGCCGGAGAGATCCTCGGCATCGGCGGACTGTCGCACTGCGGCATGCATACCCTGGGCAAAGTTCTCTTTGGAAACGAGAAAGCGGAAAGCGGCAGCTTTACGGTCCATGGCAGACAGATCCGCAATGAAGCAGAAGCCATGAAGGAAGGCATCGGCTATGTCGCCAAGGACAGGGATACGGAATCGCTGTGCCTGGAGGCATCGATCAAAGACAATATCGCAATTGCCGGACTGGATAAGATTGCCGTGCATAACGCATTCATTCTGCCTTCCAGAGAAAACAGCTATGTCGATGCGCAGATCAAAAACCTGCGGATCAAGTGCAATGACAGAAACCAGTATGTCAGCACCCTCTCTGGCGGCAACAAGCAGAAAGCCGCCTTCGGAAAATGGACCGGACGGGATTCATCGATCCTGATTCTCGACTGTCCGACCAGAGGCGTCGATATCGGTGTCAAGCAGGCGATGTATCAGCTGATGTACCGGATGAAGCAGGAAGGAAAATCGATCATCCTGATTTCCGAGGAAATGACGGAGCTGATCGGCATGTCCGACCGGTTGCTGGTCATGAAAGACGGAAAACTGCAGAAGGAACTGTTCCGCAGCAGGCAGCTGTCTGAGGCAGATGTCATTGAATATATGATCTAGGAGCGCATATGAAAAAAGAACTCAGAGAAAAACTTCTCAGTGCCGCGCCGCTGGCAGGCATGATCCTGCTCGGGATCCTGTTTCTTGTCTTCGCTTTGATCAAGGACATCAATATTCCCTACAGCATGAAGAACATACTCAACCAATCCATCATCACGATGGTCGTGGCGACCGGTGCAGTGTATATCTATACCCTCGGTGCCTTCGATATTTCCCTGGGCGCATCGATGTGCGTCAGCGCCTTGGTCGGGGCCATGGCCTATAACCGGACCGGATCGGTGGCGGTGATGCTGGGGGTATGCGTCGGCTGTGCCGTACTGATCTCGCTGACCAGTTCGCTTCTCGCATCGGTATTCAATCTGCCGGTATTTGTCACAACCATTGCCATGCTTTCCCTGCTGAATGCGCTGGTGCTGGTACTGATCAAGGCCAACGGCACCGGCGATGTCATCCAGATTCCGGCCGAAGCGGTTTCGAAGCTGAATACGGTGGGATTCAAGCTGCTGGTGTTCCTGCTGTTCTTCGGTCTGTGCGTACTGACATTCAATTTCATGAAACTCGGACGGCAGGAGAAATTCGTCGGCGGCAATCCGCTGTGTGCACAGCTGAGCGGACTGAACGCAAAGAAACTGTCCGTCATCGGCTTCGTCATGGCGGGTCTGGGAGTAGGTCTGGGGGCATTCCTGACAATTACCTATGCCCCGACATTATCGAGAAATACAGCCGGCAGTATCGGTATGGATGTCATCATATCGATCGTCTTCGGCGGCATGCCGGTATCCGGCGGGGCAAGATCCAGGATCTATTCCGCTGCCATCGGTGCTCTGTCCATGACCCTGCTGTCGCAAATCATGTTAATGCTGAACCTGAACTCCGGCATCGGACAGATGGTCAAAGCCGCAATATTCATACTCGTGGTATTTGTTTCCATGCTGAATAACAGAAAAACAATACTGCCAAGATAATCAGACACAAAAAAGAATAAGGAGGGAACGATGAAATCAGTTAAGAAATTCTTTGCATTGTGTTTATCACTTCTGATGGTCTTCACACTGACCGCATGTTCACAGGAATCGGGAGGCGGTTCTTCCGATGATCCGTCACAGAAGACCGTTAAAATCGGAGTGCTTGTCTCCGATACGACCAGTGCCGAAGCGCTTGCGTTCAAGGCATACTACGAAAAGTACATCCAGTCTGTCTACAACGTCGAATTCATGTATTCCGATGAACTAAAAGATGCCTCTGCCGAGCAGAGTGCAATCGACAACTTCATTGCCAACAACTGCCAAGCGATCATTTCCTTCGCTTCCGCAGACAGACCTGCCCAGATTGAAAAATGCGAATCCGAGGGCATCTACTACGCCGTCGCAACCGGAACACTGACCGATGAACAGTATGAAAAATACAAGGGCTATGCGCACTATGTCGGTGCCATCGGACCGGATCTTGCGGCAGAATACCAGGCCGGCTATGACATGGCAAAGCACTTCCTGGATCAGGGATATACAAAGTTCGGCATGTTCACAGGCGCTTCCGTATACTACACGGAAATGCATATCTACCGGGCAGCCGGTATGCTGGCAGCGATGTGCGAAGCAGGCAAGGGTACATATGAAGGCGCAGAAGGCATGGCCATCGTCGGAAAGATCATGGGCGAAGGCGGCAATGTCAATCCCGGCAAGATCGGCAGTGTTGAGGTCAACGGTGTCGTTGCAGGCTATGACTTTGATGACGCATGGTATGGAAAACTGACAGCTGTTGCCAATGATCCCAATGTAGAAGTTCTGCTGGCAGTAGGCTCCGGTCAGGTGGCATTCGCCGGATTCAAGCCGGAAGGAAAGATGCTCGGTGATATCGACTGCTATACAGCAGATTCCGTCGGCCTGATGGAAAAAGGAACACTGAATTATCTGGCAGGCAAGTTCTCAGCTTCGATCGGACCGGTCTTTGCGGCAACCCTGTCCGCAGTATACGGCAAGCCGGTCAGAGACAATGACGGAAACGCACTGGCTCTGTCGCAGGGCTACTGGGTTGCGGACAATGCCGAAGACGCAAAGAAATACTATGAAGTCGATTCTTCCACAACAGAACCTGCATATACCAAGGAAATGCTGGATACACTGATCGGTGCATCCTATGACGATTTCGCAAAATTCGTTGCGGCATATTCATTCGAGGAAATTCAGAAATAAGACTTTAAACTGCGAGGTGGCTTATGAAAAACGGAAAGAAACTGGCAGGTACGCTTGCCATACCGGTGATTGTATTTGCGGCATGTCTGCTGATCAGCAGCGCACAGGGTATTGTCCTGTTTGATTCCCTGCTGAGCTGGACGACCTTTGTCCGGGCGGCAGCCAATACCGTATTGGTGACGTTTGCCCTGTCGATCAACCTGAATTCCGGAAGATTCGACTTCTCCATCGGATCGATCGCCCTGCTTTCTTCCGTGATCAGTTCCATGATCACTCTGAAGACAGGTGCCGGTCCGCTGGCGATGCTGGTTCTTTCCGTCTTCTTCGGCTGTCTGCTCGGACTTCTGTCCGGACTGCTGTATGTCACCGTCAAGCTTCCGCCGATTATCGTATCTCTGGCGGTGGCGCTGTTCTATGAAGGCTTTGCCTTCACGCTGACCGGCGGACACGGCGTGACCCTGGCCGGCAATGCGGAGATTCTCGGATTCGGTACGATCCCGAATTATCTTCTTGTCATTCTGACAGCGCTTGTGTTTATGGTCATCGTCTATGACCATACCCGCTTCGGCTATGAGTACAAGGCGCTTCTGAGCGGTCAGAAGGTATCGGTCAGCACCGGTATCAATGAGGTGAAGAATGCGGTCCTGTGCTATGTCATCGCCGGCGGGCTGATGGGTGCCCAGGGATTCATTTCCGCAACCAATAACGGTTCGATCACAATGGCATTGAATTTCGGTTCGATATCCGTCATGTTTCTGGCATTCCTGCCGATGTTCGTCGGCGGATTCATCGGCCGGTTCACCAATGACAAGCTCGGCTATCTGCTCGGGGCTCTGTCCATGGCTGTCATCTCCCTGATCTATGTCCGTCTGAATGTATCATCTTCCTACCAGCAGATCATCTCTGCTGTCCTGATGGTATCCTTCCTGATCTATCTGAACAATGAAGGCAGACTGAAACAGATCTTCAGACACTGAAACGGGGACCGGAGTCTATGACCAATGAAATCTTTCTGACAAAGGCAGAACAGCTGAAGCCGGTTCTGCATCATCAGGCGGTTCTTCTGGCAGGAAATGAAACGCCGATGAAAGACGGCGGCGAATGTATCTTCGACTTCGGCCGCCACTGCGTCGGGTACCTGGATATCGAATTCGGTACCGAGGGCAGACATCCCGATGCACCGCTGCTGTTTTCCATACAGTTTGCGGAGATCCGGGAAGAACTGGACTATGATCCGGAAGAATACCATGGCTGGATTTCCAGAAGCTGGGTCCAGTCGGAGACCATTCATATTGATGATCTTCCCTGTACCTGCCGGCTGGAAAGAAGATATGCATTCCGCTATGTCCGGATCCGTATCCTCAGCGTTTCCAATAACTATGCCGTCACCATCAGATCACTGAAGGCAGATACCGTATCCAGTGCGGATGACAGTCAGCTGATGCCGGCATCTCTGAATGAAAAAGACAGGAAGCTGGATGAAGTATCCGTCCGGACGCTCCATGAATGCATGCAGGAGGTCTTTGAAGACGGACCCAAGCGCGACCGGAGGCTCTGGCTGGGCGACCTGCGTCTGGAAGCCCTGACCGATTATGTTACCTACCGGAACTATGACCTGGTGAAAAGATGTCTCTATCTCTTTGCCGGAAGCACCCTGGAAGGCGGACGTCTGTCCAATAATATCTTCCTGTATCCTCAGCCGAAATGCGATGACCAGACGATGTTCGACTATACGCTGTTCTTCATCAATACGCTCTGGGACTACTACTGTGCCAGCCGCGATGAAGAGACGCTGCGGGAACTGGAACCGGTCTGCACCAGACAGGCACTTCTGCTGAAGACATGCTTTGACGAGAATCATCTGCTGGATACAGAAAAAGCAGGCAATGTATTCATCGACTGGAATCTGCGTCTGGACAAACAGGCAGCCGGACAGGGTGTTTACATATACGGTTTGAGCGATCTGGTGAAGATACGCCGGCAGCTGGGTCTTCCGGCAGAGGAATTCGAACGTGAGATACAGCTGAAGAAACAGGCGGTTCTGCGGTTGTATGATGAATCCAAAGGGGTATTTGTCAGCGGCCCGTCACGTCAGGTCTCATATATGTCGCAGATCTGGATCATCCTTGCCGGTGCAGTCAGCCCGCGTCTTGGCGCATCCGTTCTGGAGCACATCGAAAAGATGCCGGAAGCGGAAGGTATGGTGTCGCCCTATGCGGTCCATCATTACATCCAGGCTCTGATCGATACCGGTCAGAAAGAAAAAGCCTATGAAAAAATGCATGCATACTGGGACGGCATGATTGAAAAAGGCGCGGATACATTCTGGGAACTGTATGACCCGAAAGACCCGCTTGCCTCTCCCTACGGCGGCCTGATCGTGCACAGCTTCTGCCATGCATGGAGCTGCACGCCGTCCTATTTCCTGCGGACATACTTCCGGAACAGAGAATCCTGAAACAGATTCTCTGTTTTATTGTGCATCTGCTATACTTATTAGCGAGGAAACAAGAGATGAAGAAAAGACATGTTTTTATTCTGTCTCTGCTGTTACTGACGGGGTTTATGCCCGTCAGAGCAGAAGGGACGGATGATATAGCAGACGGTTCCGTAAAGATCCTGTTTACGCAGTCATTGCAGGCTGCGATCAGCGGCTATAAGACGGAAGTGACAAAGGAAACGCAGAAAGAAGACGGCACGGTGGAGACGGAAGTCCTCACCAAGACTTTCGGCGGCTTTGCCAGAGTCGCAAGTGCCATCGATACATACCGGACGGACAATGCAATCCTGCTGGATGGCGGCGATTTCAGTACCGGTTCCGTGTATGACAGTCTGTATGCAAAAGAAGCACCGGCGCTGACGCTGATGGGCATGATGGGATATGACGCTGCCGCATTGGGTGAAAGAGAATTCACCTATGGCATGGATATGTTCAAGGCGATGGTTGAGGCATCTCCGGAAGAGATTCCGACACTGCTGTGTGCCAATCCGGATTTCAATGACGATACCGGTGCGGAAGCGGTATTCTCTGCCAAAGGCGGCAAAGCGTACAAGATCATCGAAAGAGGCGGATTCAGGATCGGTGTGTTCGGTCTGACCGATACGGATCTGCGTCCGGGAACCGATGAAGATGAAGCAGTATCTTCCTGTCTGGAAGGTCTGGAGGGATGCGATCTGATCATCTGTCTGTATCACAGCGATAATTTCGAAAAGATACAGAAACTGATCCAGAAACATAAAGGCATTGACGTACTGCTTGCCGGACACAGCATTCTGCCGGCAGAGGAAGTGACATATGTTGAACAGACTGCGGTCATCTCGGCAGGAGAAGGCGGCAGGTATCTCGGTATGATGGAAATCACACCGAAGGACAAGCAGATTACGGATTACAGACTCTATGAACTCGATCCGGATGTATACGGCGAAAATCCGGAAATCCGGGAGAAAGTCAATTCGCTGGCCGCAAATGTGCAGGCGAATATGATGAACCGCTATGGCTATACGAACGGTCAGGTCATCGCTTCTTCCCGGAAAACGTTTACGGATATCCGGGACACGGACTCTCTTTCCAACAATGCCATGGCGGAACTGCTTGCGGCATCGCTGTGCGAAGCATATGAGCGGGAAGAATACGACAATCATCCGGTACTTTCGATTATTTCCCGAGAAATGGTCACCGGCCGGATCGTCAAAGGCAATATCACGATCGAAGACATCTATCACGCAGCCGGGTACGGCATGGATGAATTCGGCATCGTCGGAGAACCGCTGCTGAGAGTCTATCTGCGGGGTTCGGACCTGCTCGATGCCTGTGAAATCGACCGCAGTATGTTTGCGGACGAAGAAGAACACCAGATGTACTTCGGAAATATGTATTATGTATATTCCGATCAGCGCGGGGAACTGAACAGAGTCGAAGAAGTATATGTCGCCTCGACCCGGCAGTACTATACCCCGATCGAAAAAGACAAACTCTATCCGGTCATTACGACGGAATCTATTCTGAGAAGACTTAAAGCAGCGGCGGATTCGACCGGCGGCGATCTGCGTGTGACCGCCCGTACTGCCAATGGCTTTACGCTCGGCGACTTCAGCCAGTACCGGCTGGCGGATGATAACGGTGCCCTGAAGAAACCCTGGACCGTTCTGGCCGATTATCTGAAGGAAAGAGAACGGAATCAGAACAATGTGCCGGAAATCGCGAAAGACGATTTTGACAGGAGTTTTTCCAGAAAAGCAGATACTTCCTTTGATCTGATCCGCTTCTTCCGGAATACTTCCAGCTACGGTCTGCGCGAATACGGGAAAACAGCGGCGGCGGTGCTCGGTGCCATCATCGGACTGCGTCTGCTGATCTGGCTGCTGAATCTCAAACCGAAGAAAGAAAAGAACTGAAGACAGTCAGTTCATGCTATACTAGGTGCGTATAAATCATAATTGAGGAAGGTAGAAATAATGACAGAATCAAACAATAATGTACAGGCTGAAACACAGGCACAGGTTCAGGAAGAACCGACAATTACACTGACGCTGACACCGGATGAACTGCAGGCGGAAAATTCCGCAAAACTGGCTGAACTCGAGGGCAAGAAGGAAGAAGAAGCCAGGACGACAGATCCGCTTGAACAGCTGCAGCTGAGTGAAGCAGAGCGCAGAACGATCAATGATTTCTCGGAAAAGATCGATATCACAGAGTCCAATACCATTCTGCAGTACGGCGCAGCCGCTCAGAAGAAGGTAACGGATTTCTCCAACACAGCGCTGCAGAATGTACGCACAAAGGATCTCGGCGAGATCGGCGGACTGCTGAGCAGCCTGGTGGTTGAACTCAGAACAACCAATGAGGAAGAAGAGAAGAAGGGCCTGTTCAGCGGCATGTTCTCCAAAGGCAAGAACAAGGTCACGGAATACAAGGCAAAGTATGACAAGGTCGAAGCCAATGTCGACAAGATCTCTGCCATTCTGGAAGACCATCAGATCACACTGTTAAAGGACATCGCTCTGCTGGATGAACTGTATGAGCGCAATGCCCAGAACACAAAGGAACTGTCGATGTACATCCTGGCCGGCCGCAAGAAGCTGCAGAAGGTCAGAGAAGAAGATCTGCCGAAGCTGATCGAAAAGGCAAAGGCTTCCGGACTGCCGGAAGATGCGCAGAAGGCCAATGACCTGGAACAGGCATGCGTACGCTTCGAAAAGAAACTGTATGACCTGGAACTGACAAGACAGGTATCCATTCAGATGGCTCCGCAGATCCGTCTGGTACAGAACAACGATACTCTGATGACAGAGAAGATCCAGTCCACGATCGTCAATACGATCCCGCTGTGGAAGAACCAGATCGTTCTGTCCCTGGGTATCCAGCATTCCAAGGAAGCCATGGAAGCAGAGCGCGAAGTCACGAACATGACAAACGAGCTGCTCAAGAAGAATGCCGAGACACTGCATCAGGCAACGGTCGAAACAGCCAAGGAAAGCGAACGCGGCATCGTCGATATCGAAACGCTCCAGCATACAAATGAACAGCTGATCGCGACACTGGATGAAGTTCTTGAGATCCAGAAGGACGGCAGACAGAAGAGAGAAGCTGCTGAGCTTGAACTCAGACGCATTGAGAACCAGCTGACAGACAAACTGCTGCAGATCAATACGACAAAGGACGTCACAAAGAAATAAGTAAAGCAAAACCCGTACTCAATGGAGCACGGGTCTTTTTCATAGATCTGTTTTATCTTCTGCATAGATGATTCATAATATGTAAAATGGAAAGAAGAGAGGGATATGAGCTGACAGAAACAATCCGGGACAGCGTCAGCTGTTTCAGCATTGATCTGCCGCTGTAAGGAGATATGTATGTCAGACACGGAAATCAGTAAATTCATTTCATTGATTCTGCGCCATAAGCCGGAAGCCATCGGCATAACGCTGGATGAGCACGGCTGGGCGGATACGGAACAATTGATCCATGGAATCAATCAGACAAAACATATCACGATGGATGATCTGGAAAGGATCGTCGCGCAGGATCAGAAACAGCGCTATTCCTTCAATGAAGATCATACAAAGATCAGAGCCAACCAGGGCCATTCCATACCGGTGGATGTCGAACTGCAGGAATGCACACCTCCGGAACTTCTGTATCACGGGACGGGAGAGAAGTTTACGTCATCCATTGAGAAACAGGGACTGATCCCGAAATCACGGCTGTATGTACATCTTTCACAGGATTACGGTACCGCGGTCAAAGTCGGACAGAGACACGGGAAACCGGCTGTCTATATCATTGATGCGGCAGGAATGGCAAAAGACGGATATACATTCTTTCTTTCCGTAAACGGTGTATATCTGACAAAGGAAGTGCCTGTAAAATATCTGAAGAGGGAAAAATGATGGCAGACTTTTATATACGGACAAAAGAAGACCTGAAACAGGCCGTGGAAGAACTTGGCATTCTGCCGTTCTTTGCGAATGAAATACCGGGATTTTCCATTGAAGAAAACTGTGCACCGGAAACCTATTTTTCCAAAGAACCGGGCGTCTGGGAATGGAAGGGACCGGTCATCCAGGAACTGCGCTGTGCCTACGGCAAGTTCTTTGGGAAGAAGGCAGCCTTTATCTCTTCGAAATGGTTTCCTGATTTTGCCAATTATCGGCGGGACGGATATGACTATGATGCCAGAGTGGATGAAGGACTCAGCAATTACAATGAACAGTATCTGTATGAGCTGATCGCGTCCAGACATTCGATCCTTTCCAAGGATGCCAAGGCAGTCGGAGGCTATATCAAGCCGAAGAAAGACGGTCCGGATCAGTGGCAGCCCCGCAAGGGATTCGATACACTGATCACAAAGCTGCAGATGATGGGCTATATCACAACAACCGATTTTGAATACGAAGTCGATAAGAACGGAAACTTCTATGGCTGGGGCATTGCCAGGTACGCAACACCGGAGGAATTCTTCGGGAAGAAGTTTACGAACAGGGTTTATAAATACACCCCGGAAGAATCAAAACAGAGACTTCTGCGTCATCTCAAAAAGATCCTGCCGGATACCGACAGGGATACACTGGAACATTTCCTCGGGTGACAGGGAAATTTTCCATTGCATTAAAACTCTAATAACACATAAATGAATGCAACGCAAATGCAACGAAAACGTTTGCGTTGCACTTTTGCTGTGCCATTCCTATAATGATTTCAGAAAGAAAGGGGTGAGCACCATGAGGGGAAGCCGTTGCCTGGAATTCAAAGCTGAAATCACCAGTACATTTCTGAAAACGGTCAGTGCATATGCGAATTACGGAAATGGAATCATAAAATTCGGCATCAATGATGACGGTACGATTGGCGGTATCGAAGAACCCGAGAGTGCCTGCCTCGATATAGAAAACAGGATCAATGACAGTATTCATCCTGTCCCTGACTATACCCTCAGCATCAATCGGAAACACAATGTTATTACGCTGAGGGTCAGTGAAGGAAGATACAAACCGTATCTGTACAGAGGAAAGGCATATAAAAGAAATGATTCTTCCACCATTGAAGCCGACCAGCTTGAACTGAAAAGACTGACTCTGGAAGGCAGCAACATGTATTATGAAGAACTTCCGGGGAGTCAGAACAGATATACATTCAAATGTCTGGAAGAAAAACTGGTTGAGAAACTCGGTGTCCGGAAATGTTCGGATGATATGCTCAGAACACTCGGATTCTATACACAGGACGGGCAGATCAATATTGCCGGTGAGCTGTTTGCGGACCGGAATTCGTTCTGCGGAATTGATATTGCCCGTTTTGGAAACTCCATCGATGAGATTCTTGAGAGACAGACATTTTCAAATATGTCGATACTGAAGCAGTATGACGAAGCTGCAGCGATGTTCCTCAGATATTATCAATATGAGAGGATAGAAGGATTTGAGAGAAAGCAGATTGAAATCATACCGCAGAAAGCATTCCGGGAAGCAATTGCCAATGCGCTTGTCCACAGAACATGGGATATCCGTTCCCATATCCGGATCTCCATGTGGGCAGACCGGATCGAAGTGTCTTCTCCCGGCGGACTGCCCGGCGGGATCACAGAAGAAGAATATCTGAACGGCATGATTTCGGTTCTGCGGAATCCGGTCATCGGGAATGTATTTTTCAGAATGCATTACATTGAAATGTTCGGCACGGGTATCCGGAGGATCAAAGAGGCATATGAAGCATATACAGTCAAACCGCAGTTTCATATAACAGATCACTCCATTACCGTGATTCTGCCGGTCATTGCGGATGATTATTCTGTAACGACTGATGGGAAAAAAGTAATCGATCTGCTGGACAGCGGGTTATTGCTTTCAAGCAGCGAGATTGCGCTGGAGCTCGGCTGGAGCAGAGACAAGGCAATCCGGACTGTCAATTCACTGAAGAACAGCGGCTGTCTGCGTGTTATGGGCAGCGGCAGAGGCACCAGATACTGCCGGATGCCGAAATATAAACCTCTCGGATAGCAGCGATTGAAACCGAGTCCATTATCATTTTAAAGGTCTCCTGGTTTTGATCATTGATTGATCAGAGGAGAGCCTAAGATACGGTACAACGTACAACGAAAAACCTCTGCATTTTTCCCGCAGAGGTTTGCTTTATTATCAGATCGTATCGACTTTGATCAGGTTTGTATTGCCAGACTGACCGGTTGTACCGCCGCCGGTGATGACGATTTTATCGCCTTCGGACAGATTCATTGTCTCGACGGCGCTCTTTCTTGCCATATAGAAGAGGACATCCGTAGAAGGAACGACTTCGCACATCTTCGGCGTAACACCCCAGGACAATGCCAGGGAACGCCATGTCTTTTCACTGGTTGTCAGACCGATGATATCGACTGGTGAACGGAATCTGGAAACCATCTTTGCGACGGTGCCGGACATGGTGCAGGCGACGATTGTCTTTGCCTTGACATCCATTGCCATCGTGCAGGTTGCATGTGAGATTGCGTCCATATCCGTAGCGATTTCAAAGTCATTTCTGTAGAAGCGCTTCTGGTAGTTGATGGAGCTTTCTGCGTATTCCGCGATCTTGGCCATAGCCTGGACTGCCAGTACCGGATAGGCACCGGCTGCGGTTTCGCCGGAAAGCATGACCGCACTGGTTCCGTCATAGACGGCGTTGGCTACGTCAGAAGCCTCTGCTCTGGTCGGACGGGGATTGTGAATCATCGATTCCAGCATTTCCGTTGCGGTGATGACGCGCTTGCCGATCATACGGCATCTGGAAATCAGATCTTTCTGTATGGCCGGCAGTTTTTCGAACGGCACTTCGACACCCATGTCGCCTCTGGCAACCATGATGCCGTCGCATTCCTTGCAGATTTCATCAATATTGTCATAGCCGGACTGATTTTCGATCTTGGCAATCAGTTCAACCGTATCGTCTTTGCCCAAAGACTTCAGTAGATTGTGCACATCGATCAGATCCTGACGGACCGATACAAAGGAGCAGGCGATGAAATCAATATCATTTTCGACACCGAATGCGATATCGGATTTATCCTGTTCCGAGAGATATACCTGCTGCAGGTGCTTGCCCGGGAAGCTCATGGATTTGCGGTCGGAGAGTTCGCCGCCGGCGAGTACTTTCGTTTCAATAGCTGTTCCGTCGGTGGAAAGAACTTCGAATTCGAGCAGGGCATTGTTCAGCAGAATTCTGTCACCCGGCTGCAGTTCATTGGCCAGGTTCTTATAGCTGACGGAGACGATGTGTTCATTGCCGGTGATCTCTTCGGTCGTGAAGGTGAATGACGCACCTTCTTCCAGCATGATTTTATGATTCTCAAATGTGCCGATCCGGAATTCCGGGCCTTTTGTATCAAGCATGATCGCAATCGGCATGTTCAGTTCTTTTCTGACCTTTTTGATCCGGTTGATTCTTTCCAGATGTTCCGCATGGGTGCCATGGGAGAAATTCAGACGGGCGACATTCATGCCGCTCAGACACAGCTGCTTCAGTGTTTCTTCCGACTCACTGGCCGGACCGATCGTACAGACGATTTTTGTTTTACGCATATTTATATACTCCTTTCGGTATTGCTGATAAAGTGACCGCATATATTATAGATGCTATTTTCAATATATACATGGCATAATCGGCAAAATCCATGGATTATTCATATGACAGCGTTTTCAGACTGTCGTAAAAAAACAGGAGGATAACCTCCTGTCAGTTTCAGCGGTTCTTCCTTCCCAGACCGCGTTCTTTTGCGTACCGGACAAGCTCCTTGATTTCTTTCTTTTTGAGATCTCCGCAGGCATTGACGATTGCTGTTCCGACCTTTGCCTCCATGGAATCGATCGGAAGGCTTTCTACGCCAAGCAGATAGTCCGGTGTGACATCCAGTGCTTCTGCCAGTTCGGCAATGCGCGGGAAGGAAAGATTTCTTTCTCCGGATTCGATTTTGTTGATCGTGCTGCGGGAGTGGTAGCCGGCGGCCTTGGCCAGCGCGTCCTGTGTCATACCGAGTTCTATTCTTCTCGATCTGACTCTTTGACCTGTAAATGACATGATATCTCCTTGTTACTTCTTTGTAACAAGTATAGAACATGCCTGCATACAAGTCCAAGAACTTACTCTTTTACTTCGGCAATGGCTTCAATTTCGCACAGTGCACCGGCCGGAAGGGTCTTTACGGCAACGCAGCTGCGGGCAGGTCTGGATACGAAATACTTCTCATAGACAGCGTTGAATGCCGCAAAGTCGTTCATATCCGCCAGGAAGCAGGTTGTTTTGAGCACATGGCTGTAATCTGTACCGGCTGCTTCAAGAATGATGCCGACATTGACACATGCCTGCTCGGCCTGTTCTTCGATCGTTTTTCCAAGAGGAGTTCCGTCCGCGTGGGCACCGAGCTGTCCGGAAGTGAATAAAATGCCGTTGGATACATAGCCATGGGAATACGGGCCGATGGCCTTGGGAGCTTTTTCTGCATTGATCTGTTTCATTGATGATATTCTCCTTACTGTGATGATTCTATGGTAACAGAAAGCGGTCCGTGAAGACCGCTTGAATTTCATATTTATCCTGCTATGAGGAAGAGAATGATGGATATGACGGTACTTGTCAGACCGATCAGTGCCTCATAGGGAATCAGTTTCATGCGCTGGGCAATCGTCAGATTGACGGAGCCGCCGGTTGCGTGGAAGAACGAACCGTGGGGCAGGGAGTCAAGAACGGTTGCGCCGGCATGGATCATTGCGGCAGCCGCAAGTCCGGATACACCGGAGGAAAGCAGCGCCGGAGCGAATGTCTGGGCAGCGACGGTTGCGCCGGCTGTTGTAGAAGCAGTAGCGGCAGCCATCAGGATACCGGACAGAGGTGCGAGAATGAAGGCAGGCATATGCATGGCTTCCAGAACATTGATGACATCATACTGCAGAGCAGATGCCTTGATGATGCCGGCAATCGTTCCCGTACCGATCAGCAGGATCGAAACACCGATGACCTTGGACAGACCGAATTCCGTATAGGATACGAGATTCTTTGCGTTGCCCGTTGCCAGGGTGCAGATGATACCGCCGAGCGGCAGAGCGATCAGCGGATCGATCGTGATGCCTGCGATGGGACGCAGAGCAAGCATGACAATGACGCACAGCGGACCCAGGATTGCCGTTAAGAATGAAGGCAGGTCCTTTTCATTTGCTTTTTCGAGATCTTCTGCCGTGATTGGAGTATCTGTCTTCTTTGCCAGGGCGGAAGAAAGCAGTACTGCAGCGATCAGTGCACAGACGGCCGGAATTGCATTTTTCATCATGACCGCTGTCAGGTCCTGGCTGAATGCCTCGGATACAGCGATCGTATTCGGGTTCGGGGAGATGATGTTGCCGGCTTTGCCACCGCCGATCATGGCCAGCAGGATGCTGCTCTTGGACAGACCTGCCTTTTCGCCGATAGCCAGAGCAATCGGGGCTACGGTAATGACCGAGATGTCGATGAAGACACCGACGGCGCAGATGATCATTGTCGCAATGGCGATAGCCATGACAGCTCTTTTTTCACCGAGCTTATCGACAATGGTTTCAGCGATTTTCTGGGCCGACCCTGTTTTGATCAGTGCGCCGGCCAGAATGCCGCTGGTAAGGATTCTGAGAATACTGGACATCATGGACGCAGCGCCGGATACCATGGTGCTGACGGTAGCGTCAAGACCGCCTCCGCCGACAATGCCGCCGACAAGAGCGCCGAGAATGAGACAGTAAGCTGGCTGTATTTTGCGGATAATCAGGACGATTGCAATGACAAGGCCGATAATCGCGCCAAGTGTAGAGAATTGAGCTTCCATTGTTGTAAATTTACCTCACTGTTTTAATCAGACGGAATACCTGTTCGGATGTATCGATCATGTTCTGACGGGCTGCGGCAGGATCCATTGCCTCGGCAACGGTCTGTACTCTGCGCAGAATCGGGAAGAAGGCATCAATGCCGTGTTCGTTGCAGGCAACGGCATCTTCGGTGACGACACCGCTGAAGGCAATGACCGGCTTATTGTATTTCTTTGCGATATCCGCAACACCGACCGGTGCTTTGCCCATGACGGTCTGGGCATCCAGTCTGCCTTCGCCGGTGACGACGATATCGGCATCTCTGACATATTCTTCCAGACGGGTTTCCTTCAGAACGATGGAAATACCTGATTCAAGAACGGCATTGGTGAATGTCAGGAATGCAAAGCCCATGCCGCCGGCTGCACCGGTACCGGGATAGGTACGGTCTGCATGTTCATATTTTTCATGCGCCAGTTCTGCGTATTTCTTCAGCCATTTGTCCATGACCATGATCATGGAAGGATCGGCACCTTTCTGCGGTCCGTAGATGGCACTGCATCCGTTTTCACCGCACAGGGGATTGGTGACGTCGCAGGCAATCCTGAAGTCGCATTCTTTCAGCAGGGGTGTAACGGTGTCATCGGTAATGCTGGTCAGATTTTCCAGTCCTTTGGCACCATAGGCGACCTGATTGCCATTGGTGTCAAGCATACCGTAGCCGAGTGCCTGCAGCATGCCCACGCCGCCGTCATTGGTTGCGCTGCCGCCGATACCGACGATGAAGTGCCGGCATCCTTTGTGAATGGCATCCATAATCATTTCACCGACGCCGAAGGTTGTCGCATTCATCGGATTCAGATCCTTTGTTTCCACCAGCGTAATACCGGCTGCCGCAGACATTTCAATGACAGCTGTCTTGCCGTCATGCAGGATGCCGTACTGGGCTTCGACCGGTGTTCCCATCGGTCCGGTGACCGTCACGGTCTGGATCTGTCCGCCCATGCCGATGGTCAGTGCTTCAACGGTTCCTTCGCCGCCGTCTGCCAGCGGACGCACAATTACTTCCGCATCAGGGATTGCTTTCAGAATGCCTTCGCGGATGGCGTCTCCTGCCTCCAGAGAGGAGAGACTGCCTTTTAATGAGTCAATTGCGATTACTGCTTTCATCAGAGTTGTTCTCCTTTATCGTGATTTCATTGTAGTCGATAAATGCGTAAAAAAACATGTTCCGGGGAATGAATAATATAAAAGAATACGTATAATAATTGGTATAGAGGACATATTTATGATCAATCAGGATACAGCCCAGCAGATCGTCAGTGCGGTCAAAGATGTATGCGGCTATGACATCAACTATATTTCGACATCCGGCGTGATTATTGCGTCAACCAATGAAAAGAGAATCGGTGATTTCCATGAGGCTGGCTATATGGCAGCCCGGTCGCAGGAAACGCTGGAAGTGGCAGATGAACAGATGTATGACGGAACCTGGAAGGGTGTAAACATTCCGTTTACGTATCATGGCGAAACGATCGGGGTCATCGGCATTACCGGCGATCCGGACAAGGTCAGGATCTATGCCCGTCTGGCAGTGCGCATCATGCGTCTGATCCTGCGGGAGAGAGATCTGGATACTTCCCGGGAAATGCGGAAGGCGGAATTTGCCTATATCGTCCGGGCCCTTGTGCATGGACAGAGCATCTCCCACAGCCATCTGATCGGCTTCCTCGAAGAACGGGGACTGGATTTTCAGGATCTGTACAGAGTCATCCGCATCCGCAGCACAGACCGGGAGAATACATCCAATCTGTCCCGTACCGAAAGCCGTGTTGAGAATATTCTCGGCAGATTTCAGAACGGTTTCTATGCCTATGAATACCCGGATCAGTACATTCTGATCCTGCAGGAGAGTGCCTGGCAGGAACAGAAACAGATCCTGCAGGAACTGAAAGGCATGAAAGTCAGAGCAGCGGTGGGCAGTGCCTGCCGGCTCAGCCGTGCCAGTGAATCCTACCGTGATGCAGGGATTGCTTTCAGGGGTTCTGATGAGCAGATCATTGAATTTGACAGTCTGTATCTCGAACTGATTCTTTCCCGTATTCCCGAGCGGGAAAAGCAGGCATATCTTCAGCGGACGACAGAGAAGCTGAATGATAAAGACAGGGAAGTGCTGAAAGCCTATTACGGAAACAATATGTCATTGAAAGAAACCGCACAGCAGCTCTATATCCATAAGAATACGCTGCAGTACCAGCTGGACAGGATCCATACAAAAACAGGGCTGGATCCGCGTGCCTTCGCCGATGCGGAAGTACTGGATATCGCCCTGAAACTGGAATGAAAAAGGACCCGAAGGTCCTTCAGTGACGGAACAGAAGTGTAATCAGCAACAGAAACAGTCCGAATCCGACGGCATAGGCCAGCCAGATCAGGAAACCGGCTTTCAGCGCACCGAGGATGTACCATCTGCTTTCTTCTCTGGTCAGATCATCGCCGGCGGTCTGTTTCTGATTCGGAATCAGATATTCCGGTTTTTCGTTTCTGGAGCGGTCGGTCATTGCCTCAGGAAGCAGGAAACTGCGCTTATGCACGGTTCCCATGTCCGCGATGACACGGCCGTCATCTTCTTCGTCAATCTGTTTTCTCACTTGGCGTTACCCTGATACAGGTGGCAGACGACGTAGTGATCAGGTTCCACTTCGACCATCGCCGGCGCATCGGTTTTGCAGCAGGCCATGCATTCCGAACAGCGGGTATGGAATTTGCATCCCTTCGGCGGGTTGGCCGGAGAAGGAATGGATCCTTCCAGTACGATCCGGTTCATCTTGGAATCGGGATCGGGAATCGGTACTGCCGAAAGCAGTGCTTTTGTATACGGATGCAGAGGGTTCGAGAAGATTCTCTCGGTCGGACCGTATTCGACCAGGTTGCCCAGATACATGACACCGACCGTATCGGAGATATGTTCGACGACGGACAGGTCATGGGAGATGAACAGATAGGTCAGGTTGTGCTTTTTCTGCAGATCTTTCAGCAGGTTGATGATCTGGGCCTGGATCGAGACGTCCAGCGCGGACACCGGTTCATCGCAGACGACGAATTCGGGATTCAGTGCCAGGGCTCTGGCAATGCAGATACGCTGTCTCTGTCCGCCCGAGAATTCATGCGGGTAGCGGTCTTTCTGGAAGGGCTGCAGTCCGCATTCATCCATGATTTCATCGATATAATCGTCAAACTGATCCGGCGGTACGATGTTGTGTTCTCTGACCGCTTCGCCGATGATTTCGCCGATCGGCATACGCGGCTGCAGAGAGGAGAACGGATCCTGGAAGATGATCTGCATTTCCGTCCGTTTCTGGCGCAATTCCTTTGAACTGAAGTCATAGACTTCCTGGCCGTTGAACAGTACCTGACCGGCAGTCTTTTCACCGCTCAGACGCAGAATCGTTCTTCCGGTTGTCGTCTTGCCGCAGCCGGATTCACCGACCAGTCCCATGGTCGTGCCGCGCTTGAGGTTGAAGGTGATGCCGTCGACAGCTTTGACATAGCCGACCGTCTTCTGCAGCATGCCGCCTTTGATCGGGAAGTACTTTTTCAGGTTGTTGACCATCAGAATATACTGCGGGTCATATTCCACCGGCGTATAGGATGTATCGATCGTAAGATCCTGTTTATCCGCCATTATTCTTCCTCCTTCCCTTCTTCCGGATAGTATCTGTAGCAGGATACGAAGTGCGTATCGCTCAGCTGGACCATGTCCGGATACGCGCCGTCGCAGCGCTTGATGCACTTGTCGCAGCGGTCCTTGAAATAGCAGTAGTTGGGCATGTTGATGGGGTTCGGAACTTTGCCTGGAATCGAATACAGTTTATCGACTTTCTTGCCGACAACCGGCTTGGAAGCCATCAGACCGATCGTATACGGATGGCTGGGATGATGGAAGATATCCGCAGCGGTTCCCTTTTCAACGACTCGGCCGGCATACATGACAACGACATAGTCTGCCATTTCGGCAATGACGCCGAGGTCGTGGGTGATGAACATGATCGATGAATTGATCCGGTCTTTCAGATTTCTGAGCAGATCGAGGATCTGGGCCTGGATCGTAACGTCCAGAGCCGTCGTCGGCTCGTCTGCGATGATGACTCTCGGGTTGCAGGCCAGAGCCATGGCGATCATGACACGCTGGCGCATACCGCCGGAGAGTTCATGCGGGAACATGTCATAGACGCCCTTGGAGTTGGCGATACCGACAAGCTCGAGCATTTCAATCGTTCTTTCCTTGATCTGTTCCGGTGTTCTTCCTTCTTCGTTATGCAGTTCAATGACTTCATTGATCTGATCGCCGATCCGGAATACCGGGTTCAGCGCTGTCATCGGTTCCTGGAAGATCATGGAAACATAGTTTCCGCGCAGGTCCTGCATGACTTCATCCGGTACCTTGGTGACATCGTATGCCTTGTCGCCGAGGTTCAGACGGATCTCGCCTTCCACGGTCTGTCCCTGCGGTCTCTGCAGCAGACGCATGAAGGAGAGGGAGGTTACGGATTTGCCGCAGCCGGATTCACCGACGACACCGACGGTCTTGCCCTGGGGGATATCGAAGGATACACCGTCAACGGCTTTGACCGTACCGGCATCGGTGAAGAAGTATGTATGCAGATTGTCAAATTCAACTGCATTGTTCGGGTCATGCATCTTGGTCAGGTATTCCGACTCAGGCACGTTTTTTCTTTTATGTCTCTTTTCGTATTCGTTAGTGATTCTGCGGTTCTCTCGGGAGATCCGGCGCGCCTCTTTTGCGGAGAGATAACCGTCATTTTTCTTTGCCATGTTTTTCTCTCCTTCCTATCGCTTCATACGCGGGTCAAAGGCATCGCGCAGACCGTCGCCGACCAGGTTGAATGCCAGAACCGTCAGCAGCAGCAGAGTTCCGGCCGGAATCCATACGAACCAGTAGTTGGTCAGTACGAAGGTGTTGTTTACGTCGTTGATGATATTGCCCCAGGAGGCAAACGGGAACTTGACACCGAGTCCCAGGAAGGACAGAGTCGCTTCCGTCAGAATTGTTCCGCCCAGACCCATCGTAACGGATACGATCAGCTGCGGGATGACATTCGGGATCAGGTGCTGCATGATTCTTCTCCTGACAGAGAGACCGGTCGCTTCGGCAGCGGTCATGAATTCCTGTTCACGCAGGGACAGGATCTGTCCTCTGACCATATGGGCAATGCCCGGCCAGCCCAGGAATCCGAGGATCAGCATCAGGTAGATCATACGGATCTGCGGATCGACATGGAGGGCATCCATCGCTGCACCGAGAATGATGATCAGCGGTGTGGAAGGAATGCAGTAGAATACGTCGACAACACGCATGACAAGCATGTCCACCCATTTGCCGAAATATCCGGCCAGACCGCCCAGGATCATGCCGAGGATCGTGGAAATCAGTTCGACGATAAAGCCGATCGTCAGGGATACGCGGCCGCCGTACATCAGACGTGTCAGCATATCCATGCCGTTCTTATCTGTGCCGAGCCAGTGTTCCTTTGAAGGAGGAGAATAGGTATCGAATACCTTTGTCTCCTTCTGCTGGTTGATCGACCAGGAATTCGACTTCGGTTCAAATGCAATTGCATATTCATAATCGGTGCCGTCTGCTCCCTTGAATACAAAGGCATCATCACCGGTCATGATCGCTTCGATCAGTTCTTCTTTGAACGCTCTGCTCAGGAAGACATCCGCCATCAGCGGCCGGACGATATAGCGGCTGATATAGGCATAGTCTTTGCCGTTTTCGAATACGCCGCCGTCTTCATCGATCGTATATTCCTGACCGTTCAATGTATATTTATCTTCTTTGTTTGTATACGCCTTCAGCAAAGCGCTGAGTTCTTCATAGGAAAGCGTTTTTCCTTCTATGGCAGAACTCATGATTTCTTTTGCCGCAAAGCCGATTTCTTCGCCATTGAGCAGGCAGGTATAGAAGTCTTCGCCTTCTTTATTGACAGTATAAGTGGTTCCCTGGAAGGCAAATTCCGGATTGTTTTTGGAAATCGCCAGAAACATCTGGGCATGCAGGATGGAAGTGAATCTGTCATCCTTTGCCGTATACTGGAAATCCTTGTTTTCCGCAACTGCTGCAAACTGCTTGGACTGCATGTCGATGCGGTAGAACAGCTGGTCTTCCTTATACGGAGAAATCCATCCGCCGACAAAGGAGAACAGGAACATCAGGATCAGCGTCACCAGACCGACAACGGCGATCCGGTTGCGCAGGAAACGTCTGCGGACAAGTGCACCGGGGGAGAGAACCTTGACACGGCGGTCATCATTCAGCGAATACTGGGGTGTGCCGTTTTCGTTTTTCTTGTTTTCTTCAGCCATGTTCTTCCTCCTTCCTACGCAATCCGTACGCGCGGATCGACCACTGCGTACAGAATATCGGTGATCAGATTGCCCAGCAGCGTCAGTACTGCCAGGAATACCAGATAGAACATGGAGAAGGGAATATCACCCTGCACCATGGCCTGATAGCTCGTGTAGCCGATGCCCGGGATCTGGAAGAGCGTTTCCGTGATCAGTGCACCGGAGAACAGACCCGGCAGAGATCCGCCGACGATCGTTACCAGCGGGATCAGGGTATTGCGGAATGCATGTTTGTAAATGACTTTCTTTTCGCTCAGACCCTTGGCTCTGGCGGTACGGATATAATCAGCATTCAGCACTTCCAGCATGTTCGTGCGGGTATAGCGCATCAGTCCGCCGATCGAAATAACAGTCAGAGTTACAATCGGCAGTACGAGGTGCTGTGCCTTATCCCAGAACTGTCCGGCAGCGCTGAGCTGGGCGTGGTTTCTGCCGACAAGTCCGTACAGGTCGAACCAGCCGAGCTTGACGCAGAATACCAGTTTGATCAGCGATGCAAAGAAGAAAGTCGGCAGGGATATGCCGGACAGAGCCAGAACGGAAATGGCGTAGTCCGTCTTGCTGTACTGTTTTCTCGCGGCCAGGATTCCCAGCGGAATCGAAATGCCGAGTTCGAGAATCATCGTGATCAGACCGACGATGAATGAAAGCCAGACGACTTCATTGAATTTATCAATTACAGGAACTGTAAAATACCAGCTGTCTCCGAAATTGCCGCGCAGGGCATTCCCGCACCAGGTGATGAAGCCGGGTATGATGTCCTGGTCCATGCCATAGGCGGCGGAGAGCTGTTCCAGCCATTCCTCATAGCTCTTCGAATTCGGCAGCTGCGATTTCTGCAGAGCAAGGCTTTCGATGTAGGAAGTCGGCAGACTCCGCATCAGGATGTAAATGATAAATGCAACGAAAACCAGCAGGATGGCCGAGATAATCAAACGTTTGATTATATACTTGCGCATATGTAATGCCTCCTTTCAGGGACGTTTGTATTGAAACAGCAGTTAAGAAAGAAAAGAATGCGAAGTTCCTCACGTCCCTCCGCATTCCTTTCTATGAAGCAGAACGCTTAGTTCAGTTCAATATTTTCGATTTCAGACATCCAGCCGTAGAACGTTGTGATATCCGGTGTAACTGTATCCATGTTTACACGCTCTGTGCTGAAGATCGTGCAGTCCTGTCTCTGGTAAACAGGTACTTCGACTGCCCAGTCAACAACGATGTCCAGAGCTGCCTTGTACAGAGTCTTGCGGTAGTTCTGATCCAGAGACTTACGTGCCTCCATAATCAGTGCGTCAAGATCAGCGTCCTGGATTGCATATGCGGAAGCGTTGGAACCGCCCGGGTTCTTGCCGCCGTTTGCAACGTCGGAGTAGTAGATCTGATACATGTCAGGATCGACAGTTGCGCTCCATGCCATACACCACATCGGCAGCTGACGGGACTTCTGCTTGTTCTGCATTTCAGACCAGTCGCTGTAGTCGGAAACGATCAGGTTGACATTCATCTCAGCCAGAGCTTCCTTGGCCAGTGTCAGGATCATGAAGGAAGGATGGTCGCCTGCACCGGATCCGCCGATACCGACTTCATATTCGATCTGTCCTTCTTTGTTTGTCGGAACACCTGCAGGTGCTGCAGTTACCTTGCCGTCTTCAACAGTGCATCCTGCTGCTGCGAAGTATTCAAGAGCCGCAGCCTTGGCTGCTGCATATCTTGCTTCTTCATCCATGTCAGATGTATAGATTTCAGAACCGTCAACCTTCTTGGAGAACGCTACTGCATAGTCAGGATCTGTAGCCTGCGGAGCAGCCCAGGAAGTATTGGAGATCGGATAGTTGATAACAGAAGCACGCTCGCCGTAGTAGGAGTCGATCGCAACGTTTCTGTATACAGAGAACAGAGTAGCGAATGCCTTACGCAGAGCCTTGGATTCAGCAGAATCGCGCTTGCCGTCAACGTTGACCTGGTCAGCACCGATACCGATGTAGCCATAGCCCAGTGTATCGTTTGTAACTGTTGTCAGTTTGTCGCCTGTCAGTTCGCCGTTGGAATTGGACTGTTCGATTTCCTTGACCTTGTCTCCGCTGAAGGAAGGCATGGAAATGTCAGCTGTACCTGTGACAACACCGGAAATGAATTCAGGTTCATTTGCTTCGATGAAGTTGACATACTTTGTCTTCGGAGCACCTTTGAAGTAGCTTTCATTTGCTTCGAAGTAGACAACGCCGTTTTCATACTTGACGAACTTGTAAGGTCCGGCGCCCATCGGTTTTGTCGTAACGGACTTGACATGGCTCAGATCGCCCTTGTCGAAACCGAACTTGTTGTTGTCATAGTCATACTTCGCTGTTTCGCCATAGTAGTGCAGCGGAGCAATCGTTACACCCAACTGATAGATTGCTGTAGCGTCAACCGTGGAAAGCTTGACATTGATTTCTGTATCGGAAACTTTCGTGATTCCCTTGATGCTGGAAGCAGATTCACCTGTCTGGACGCCCTTTGCGTAATCGCCGTATGTCGGCATGATATCAGAGAATGCATCGCCGGCAGCTTCAGTGGAAGTCATGCTGTTGAGATCATAGTCATATGCTGCGAGCATTGCCATGAAGACATCGAAATTGGATGCGCCTTCCGGTACTTCGAAGCCCCAGTTTGCCATCTTAACGGAGATGTCATCACTTTCTTCGTTATATCCGGCAGCTACCAGGTAGTCGAGAATGTCCTGTACGAACTTCTCTCCGGCAGGCTTGAGTTCTTCCCAGAACTTCTTCTGTGTATCTTCATCCCACAGAGTGAAATCTGTGTTGTCTTCACCGGCCGCAACGAGCAGGGCGGAAAGGCTTGCCATACCGCTTCTGTATTCGTCCATGCCGACGATCGGCAGTGCGAAGAAGGAAGAACTTCCGTCATAAGTCGGGTCAGCCAGAACATACATGGAGAAGATGACGTCATCGGCAGTAACCTTTTCACCGTCGGAGAATACGAGATCGTCTCTCAGCTTGAAGTCGTAGTCGACTGTTCCGTCGCTGTTTTCCGTGATCTTCAGATCAGCCGGTCCATAGTATGTGTAGTCTGTTCCGTTGTAGGCAATTGTCTCGCCTTCAATACCGTTCATGATGATGGCACCCTGACGGTCGCTGGTCAGCAGGGACATCGCTGTCATTGAATAGACATCTGTGTCATAAGCTGTTTCAGAGAAGAACGGTGAGAATTTGCCATTGAAATGGTTTGTCGAGTACACCAGCGGTGTGTTTTCTTCATCACTGCCGGTATCTCCGCCTGCAGGTGTGGATCCCGAGCAGCCGACGAGCATGGCTGCAGCCAGGGAACCGGCCAGCAGTTTGGAGATGTTGCTGTAATTGAACTTCATTTTTTTCCCTCCAGTTTCATCAGCGCTTTTCTGCATCTTATACGATGACAATCTCCATCATGGAAATGAAATATAATACCTATATTCCATAATGGATTTATAAGAGCATAGAAAAAACGCCAATGTAGATTAATTTTATCATTTATACAGGAAAAACATGAAAAAACCGGAAAATAAAATCCGGTTTCTTGGAGAAATTCAAGCATTTATCTGAAATTTATTTCACGATTTCTGAAACCATTGAAAAGTTTTCACGGTCCTGATGGCGAAAGCCGTGCAGAATGCAGCGGCGATCTCGGTGAGCATCAGCGGTATTTCCGGAAGGATATTCTCAGCCTGCCGGATACCGTACAGCATCGCTCCGACAGCGGTGACCATACAGAAGATATACAGGATCATCAGATCTCTGCCCATGACCAGTGCATGCCGTTCATAAATATAATCCTTGAAGGCATCGCCCTCCGCATACAGTTCATACAGGTGATACAGGCAGTACAGGGACATGCCGATGCATCCGCCGTAGGGAAGAATGACATAGAAGGTGTTCTTCATGGCTCCGGAGCGGGAACATCCGGCGATGATCTGCAGGATCAGTCCGATTCCCAGCAGACCCATGAGCTGAATCTTTTTCTTCTGCCAGTTTTCCGGCGCCGCATACATCTTTCCGGTATAGCGGTACATGCCTTTTTTATCTTTCTCGAAATTCGAAATATATTCTTTTTTGGTTGTCTTTCTGTTTTTCATCATATGCATCCTATCATATCTGAGCGGCAGATAAACAGTTTATTTCTGGATGTCAGAGCTGCGCATCCATTCCTCATAGGTACAGATGCTGTCTTCTTCGGTGATACAGCGTTCCAGTTCTTCTTCGAATTTCCGGATGGCATCGATCCGGTTGATGTTCGGATATCTGTTTTTCAGCTTATAGCAGATCCGCGGCGGGGGACCGTCCGCAATCCGGCAGCAGGTGATGTTTTCGGTATCGTGAATGGCATTGATGACAGAACGGGGTGCCACCGCCCATCTTCCCGGGACATGGAGATAGTGCTGCAGCATCGATCCGGTATTGACCGTGATCAGAGGCATTTCGGAAGGACTCCAGTGGGAATCGTGCCAGCGCTGGTAATCCGGACCCCAGTTCAGATAGATCTCATCACCGGCACTGAGTTCTTCACAGCGGATATCCTCATGATACGGACTGTCTTTATGGCACATCAGATACATCAGTTCGCGGTAGACCGGGGTGCTGATCAGATCCGGATAGTTTGCTGAACTGAAGACAAAGCCGATATCGGCAGTCCTGTTTTCGACCAGGCGGTGTATCTCATTGGAATGATGCGTCCGTATCTCAAGCCGGGTATTGGGATATTTCTGTACATAATCATTGAACAGTTTCGTGAACGTATAGTTGTTTACCGCATCGACGCTGGCAACGGAAAGCTTCTGGATATCCGGCAGAGAGCAGATCGACTGCGTTTCCTTATGCAGGGCGATCCATTGATTGGCAATGTTGATGAAGGCTTCGCCGTGCGATGTCATTTCGACGGTCCGGTGTCCTTTTTCCCGCAGGACCAGACGCACCCCGAGTTCTTCCTCCAGCTGCTGAAGACGGGAACTGACAGTGGATTGGGAAACATAGAGATAATCCGCTGCCCCGCTGATCGTTCCGTAGGCGACAACGGCTAAAAACGTCTGCACCTGATCATAATTCATAGTTCTCTCCTAATATCTGAAATACAGATATATTATATCTGTTTTATTCGTTATACAAATATATTAACCGCAGATATATTGGAATTGTCAACAGATGGAACAGTCTGAAAGGAGAGACAAAATGACAATTTCACTGGATCTGATTCAGACGACAGGACTTGCGGTTCTTGTCTATATGCTCGGCAGATGGATCAAAAGCAAAGTATCATTCTTCAGAAAGTATTTCATTCCGGCACCGGTCATCGGCGGCCTGATCTGCAGCATTCTCATCTTCGCAGGACACCAGACAGGTGCGTTTGAAGTGGAAATGAATGCTTCTCTGCAGGACTTCTTCATGAACATATTCTTTACCGGTACAGGTTTCACCTGCAGCTGGGCGATCCTGAAGAAAAGCGGAAAGCTCGGCGCAAAGCTGGCAGTCGGCGCTGTATTCTTCCTGATCATCCAGAATCTGGTCGGTGTCGGACTGTGTTCCGTATTCGGCCTGAATAAGCTTCTCGGCATCGCCATGGGTTCGATTTCGATGTCCGGCGGTGTCGGATCAGGCGCATCGTTCGGTCCGACGCTGGAGAGTCTGGGTGCGGAAGGCGGAACGGCCATCGGCGTTGCGGCGGCTACCTTCGGACTGCTGCTGGGCAGTATCACCGGCGGCCCGGTCGCAGAATTCCTGATCAAGAAATACAATCTGAAAAGTACCGGCGAAAGCATGGAGAAAGAAGAGAAGCAGTCCCATCCTCTGGAACAGAACAGCTTCTTCAACAGCGTACTGCTGATCCTGCTGGCTGCCTTCATCGGTTCCTATATCTCGATGCTGCTGAAGCTGACAGGTCTGAGTTTCCCGTATTATGTCGGATGTCTGTTCGGCGGTGCTCTGATCCGCAATATCGCAGATGCCCGCGGCATCGATCTGCGCATGCATGAAATCGATGTGATTTCCAATACATCGCTCAATCTGTTCCTCTCCATGGCACTGATGTCGCTGAACATTGCCAAGCTGATCGACCTGGCGCTGCCGATGATCGTCATTCTGCTCGCCCAGGCAATTGTCATGATGCTGTGGGCAGGACTGGTAACGTTCAATACCATGGGCAGAGATTATGATGCGGCCGTCATGGCGGCGGGACACTGCGGCGTCGGCCTCGGTCAGACACCGAATGCGGTTGCGAATATGGCGGCGGTTATTGAAAAGAACGGACCGGCACCGACTGCGTGGTTCGTGCTTCCGGTCGTTACCGTCATCTTCATCAATATCTGCAACCCGATCATCATTACATTCTTCATCAACCTGTTCAAATAAGGAGGAAACCATGAAACTGACAGATGAATTGGTAAAAGAATTATCGAAGCTTCCGACCGGCAATGTCGCGGATAACAATCCTGAGGGTGGCGTCATGGATTCCGGCATTACGCCGCTGGATACAGCGCTGCACATGATCGGCAGAGCGGTTACGGTCAGATGCGCTCCGGGTGATAATCTTGCTCTGCACCAGGGTATCTACGCAGCCGGGAAAGGCGATGTGCTCGTATTTGACTGCGGCGGATATACCGGCGGCGGACATTTCGGCGATATCATGGCAACTGCCTGCAGCGTCAGAGGCATTGCCGGTGTGATCATTGACGGCACCTGCCGCGACCGGGAAGATATCAAGGCACTGAAATTCCCGGTTTACAGCCGCGGTACCTGTCCGGCCGGAACGGTCAAGGAAACCCTGGCAAAGATCAATGTGCCGGTCAATGCCGGCGGTGTGCAGGTATGTCCGGGCGATCTGATCTTTGCGGACGGCGACGGCGTCGTGGTCATCCCACAGGAGAAAGAGGATGAAGTCATTGAAAAAGCCCTGGCCAAATATGACAAGGAACAGAAGATCCTGCAGGCTCTGCATGAGGGAAAGACGACCCTGGAAATCTACGGCTTTGACAGACTGATCGAATCCAGAATGAAGTAGTATCAGACAGCTTTCTGCGGAAGGCTGTTTTTTCAGTCAGAGTACTTGCACAGAAAAGGCACATGCACATATAATTCTTAGGCACCTAAGGAAATGACATGAATGCAAAAAGAAAACTGAAATATACAAGAGATGATTCCCTGACTGCGCTGTACTTTCATACAGCCAGACAGATGCACAGGATCAGCGGAACGGATTACTCCCAGCAGAAGGTCATGCGCATTCTCAACGAGAATGAAAATGTCACCCAGAAAGATCTTCTGGAATATCTGCAGATCAAAGCCGGAAGTCTTTCCGAACTGCTGAAAAAGCTGGAAGACAAAGGCCTGATCCAGAAAGAGAAGAATGAAGCTGACCGCCGTCAGACAGTCATCAGGCTGACGGAGGAAGGGGAAAAGAGCATATCATCCTACAGTGCTGTCAAAGATGATATTCTCTTTGCAAAACTGAACAGAGAAGAACGCATGCAGCTGCGGAAGCTGCTGGAAAAGATGAACCGGGAGGAATGAAATGGAACTGATCTTCAGATATATGAAAAAACACCTTCCGCTGATCTTTCTGGCCATCTTCATCAAGCTGCTCGGTACGGTCACGGAACTGCTTCTGCCGTATATTCTTGAACATATCATCGATGATATCGTTCCTCTCGGCAGTCTGAAAGATGTTCTGCTGTGGGGCTCATTCATGTTTCTGACGGCAGTGCTGTGCCGTACCCTCAATGTCATGGCCAATAAGCGGACGGTCGACAATGCCCATAACGTCAGCTATGAAATCCGTCAGGATCTCTTTGAGAAAACGATCAATCTGAGCGGACCTCAGTTCGATGAACTCGGTCTTCCTTCACTGATCTCGCGGATGACTTCGGACAGCTACAATGTCCAGAGCGCCGTACAGCAGATGCAGTCGCTGTGCGTCAGGGCACCGATGATGTTAATAGGCGGTGTCATTGTCGCCGCAATGATGGACTTTGAACTTGCCATGGTGCTGTTTGTGATGCTGCCGGTGCTGATCGTCATCGTTCTGTTTGTATCCCGCAAAGGTATCCCGATGTATACGAAGGTACAGCAGAAACTGGATGCCATCGTCCGGATCATGCGGGAGAACATCACCGGGATCCGGGTCGTCAAGGCACTGTCCAAGGAAGATTATGAAATGAAGCGGTTTGCCGGTGCCAATGCCGAGATGACCGCAACCGATATCAAGGCGGCGACAATCATGGCTATTCCCGGTCCGCTGATGCAGCTGTTTCTCAACTGCGGCCTTTCCTTTGTCGTTCTGTATGGTGCGTACCGGGTCAATCAGGGATATATCAAACCGGGTGTCATTCTCGCATTCCTGACCTATTTCAATATGATTGCCATGGGTGTCATGGGTCTCAACCGTATCTTTATGACCATGTCCAAAGCCAGTGCCAGTGCCGGAAGAATCGGACTGGTGCTGAAGGCTGCGGAAGAAGACAATACCAGAATCGAATCGGAGGATGCGGTGGATGAGCTGATCCGGTTCGACCATGTCAGCTTCAGCTACGGCAAAGGCAGCGGCAATAAAGAAGATTTCGCCGGGGAAGAACGGAGGAAGGCACTGGATGACATTTCCTTCTCCATGCATAAAGGCGATACGCTCGGTATCATCGGTCCGACCGGCTGCGGCAAGACGACCATCATCAATCTGCTCATGCGTTTCTACCGGGCAGATGAAGGAAATATCTATGTCGGGGGAAAGAATGTGCAGTCCTATGACAAAGATGAACTGCGTTCGATGTTCGGAACGGTATTCCAGAATGATCTGATCTTCCAGGACAGCCTGAAAGAGAATATCGACTTCGGAAGGAAACTGGAAGATGAACATATCCGCAGCGGTGTTGAAACTGCTATGGCAGCGGAATTTGTCGACAGTCTGGATGAAGGTCTGGACTATCAGGCATCCATCAAAGGCGCAAATCTTTCCGGCGGACAGAAACAGCGCATCTTTGTCGCAAGAGCCCTGGCCGCAAAGCCGGAAATCCTTGTTCTGGATGACAGTTCCTCTGCCCTTGACTACAAGACGGATGCCGCAATGCGCAGAGCCATTGCCGAAAAGCATCCGGATACGACTCTGATCATGATTGCCCAGCGCGTATCCAGCGTCATGAATATGAAGAAGATTCTGGTGCTGGATAACGGCAGATGCATCGGCTACGGCGATCATGAGACACTGCTGAAAACATGCGAAGCCTATCGTGAGACCTATGAAGTCCAGATGGGTGCGCTGGCGGAATAGGAGGTGGAGACATGCCTGGACGTGGAGACCGCGGCGGTAAAAAAGAAAAACCGAAGGATGCCAAAGGCACGCTGCTCCGTATTCTGCGGTATCTGATGCAGTACCGGTGGCTGATCCTTTTCTTCCTGGGATGCGCCGTTTTAAGCAATATCGGAAATCTTCTCGGACCCCGGTTTGCCGGCAAGGCAATCGGCATCGCCGAAGAAGGATACAACAAAGGCATCGGCATGGTGGACATGGATATGGTCATGCATTATACGGTATGGATGCTGATCGCATATGCCGGATCGAATGTTCTGACCTTCCTGGTCAGTATCGGCATGACCCGGGTCGGCCGGCGCACAGCTGAAAACATGCGCAGGGATGTATTCAACAAGCTCATGAAGCTGCCGGTCAGCTATTTTGACAGAAACCAGGCCGGCGATATCATCAGCCGTGTTTCCTATGATATCGATGTCGTTTCAACCAGCCTCTCGACCGATGTCATTCATATTCTGACCAGTACAATCACTGTGGCGGGAAGCTTTGTCATCATGTGTACGATTTCCATTCCCCTGGTGCTGTGCATGGTCTTTACGATTCCCGTATCGATCTGGTTCACCAGAAGAATGGGAAAGATCACCCGTCCCCTGTATGCGGAAAGAAGCCGTTCCTACGGTATCATGAACGGCTTTGCCGAGGAGATGTTCAGCGGTCAGAAAACCATTCTCGCATATGCAAGGGAAGATGATATTTCCCAGCGTTTCAGCGGCATCAATCACCGCGCTGCCGAGGCATATAAGAATGCGGACGGCATGGGTATGCGGATGGGACCGACCATCGGCATGATCTCGAATTTCGGTCTGGCGGCGATCGGCATGGGCGGTGCGATCCTGTACATGAAGGGCATTGTCGGCCTTGCCCAGATTTCGACCTTTGTGCTCTACAGCCGGAAATTCTCCGGACCGATTAATGAGATTTCCAATATCATCAATGAGATCTTCAGTGCTCTTGCGGCCAGCGAACGCGTTTTCCATCTGCTGGATCAGCCGGAAGAAGCTGCGGACATCTACGGTGCCCAGGAACTCGCTTCCTGCCGGGGCGAAGTCGCAGCGGATCATGTATCCTTCGGCTATCTGCCGGAGAAGACCGTTCTGCATGATCTCAGTTTTGAAGCAGAGCCGGGACAGACCGTTGCCATCGTCGGACCGACCGGTGCCGGCAAGACAACGATCATCAATCTGCTCATGCGCTTCTATGATCCTGATGAAGGCAGGATCATGGTCGATGATAAAGATTATCACAGCTATACGATGAAGAGCCTGCGCAAGAACTATGCGATGGTTCTGCAGGATACATGGCTGTTTGAGGGAACGATTTTCGATAATATCGCCTATGGCAAGGAAGGGGCGACGATGGAAGAGGTCATCGAAGCTGCCAAAGCCGCAAGGATCCATGAATATATCATGCGTCTGCCCCAGGGCTACCATACGGTCATTTCCGAGGATGGCGGCAATATTTCCAAGGGACAGAAACAGCTTCTGACCATTGCCCGGGCAATGCTTTACAACACGAATATGCTCATTCTCGATGAGGCGACTTCCAATGTCGATACTAATACCGAACGGCAGGTACAGAAAGCAATCCGTTCTCTGATGAAGGGCAGGACAAGCTTTGTCATCGCCCACCGGCTCAGTACGATTCAGAATGCGGATAATATTCTTGTCGTCAATAACGGGGATGTCGTGGAACAGGGTACCCATGATGAACTGATGGCGATGAAAGGTTTCTACTACAAACTGTACGCAAGCCAGTTCTCCTGATCTGCAGTGCATATGATGAGACACAGAATCAATGCGATGTGCCTCATCTTTTTCTGTATCAAATCAATTCGAAATATCGTATAATGAATATGCACAGGTCGAACGGAAAGACCTGTATTCATCATTTTCCGAAAAAAATGATCCGGGACTGCGTATTTCATCGATTCGCCGGGAATATATACAGCAGGAGGATATCTTATATGGCTCTTGCGGATAAAAGAAATATGCAATTCACGATGAAGGAAAAGGACACGGAAAAACATACCCATCAGAAGTACGACAAGGTGACGAAGGAACTGCTGGACCGAAATGATATCCTGGCTGCTCTGCTGAACATGATCGGATGTTTCAGGCAGTATACGATCCGTCCGGAAGATATTGTGAACATGCCGACTGAAGAA
>CADABS010000021.1 GCA_902786245.1 uncultured Erysipelotrichaceae bacterium | reverse complement strand
GGGAGCCACTATATTTCCTTGTATTTAGGTGGATCCGATTCTCCGACCATGTGGATCCGGAAATTCCGACTAACTGGATCCGAAACTCCGCCATCTGCACAGGAATGGCAGGATTGAAATGTGTATGTGACAAAAACAGAAAAAAACACGGGGTATGCCCAATACACCCGTGTCTGATACTTCTGCCACTACAGATCGTGAATCTTCATCGCCTGTAATTCAACCTGCCGTGTTTTCCGTTTCCGGAACAGATATGCGGTAATCAATGTCAGTACCGTATAACTGGAATAAGGAATGATCAGCAGCAGCCCATACCATAAATACCAGTGGTTGACATCTATCAGCATGTATACAGACTGATAGTATCTGATAAGTGCATATACAAGATAAATGATTCCGGCGCAAGGAAGCAGCAGCGTTAAAACTGTGTTATTTGATTTTCTGCAGATCAGAACCTGAAAAATCACAACTATAAGCAGAGCAGGCAACTGCTGAAACAATACCCCGCCCAGACTCAGCGCTAACCACTCATATAGTTTCATTTTCTTTGCCTTTCCTGTATTCCTGAATGAGTATCCTTGCCGTTTCGAAATCCATTTTGTTTTCAATTGCCAGAGTTTTGATTAACAGAATGTATTCATCATCCTCGCTTTCTTCGATTGCTTCTAGTTTTCTGATCAGAATATCCAGCCGGTTGCGCATGGTAGGATAGGAAACTCCATATTCTTTTGCCATTTCCTTCAAAGAGCCGGATTTTAAGACAAATCTCCGGATAAAAGACAAGTCATTTTCATCCAGTAGTTCCCACCATTTGGAATGATTCAAGTAATGCATTACTATCTCCTTCTAAAATATACCAATAATTTTAATTTTATTCAAGTTAAATTTAATTTAATTAAAGTCTGAAAAAACATGTAGGGTTTTAATTATTATAAGGTTTATGTGACAAAAGCAGAAAAAACTCGCATAATAGTACATGATTTTCAAAAGGGGGTGTTTCTCTTGAAAAAGGCACTTGTTATGGCCGGCGGAGGTACGCGCGGCATTTATCAGGCCGGAGCTGTGGAAGCACTGCGTGAACTTGGAGAAGACGACTGGAATATCATCACCGGCACCAGCGTAGGTGCACTCAATGCCGTCATGCTTGTCCAGCATGATTTCCAGGCGATGATCGATATGTATGAACACCTGACAGCCGACCAGATCATCAGCGGATTCGTACCGAATCCCGATGATATGAATCTTTCGACATTGATCCGGGAGAGGGAAACCATTATCCCGGCATTCAGGACGTGGCTCAAAGATCACGGCGTCGATATTGCACCGTTCCGGGAACTGGTCCATGAATACTACCATCCCGACAGATTCTTTGCGTCGGATATCGACTTCGGATGCATCACAGCGACTGCCAAAGGGCATGAACCGGTCTATGTCACAAAAGACATGATGAAAGAAAACGGGGAACAGTGGCTGGTCGCTACAGCAGCGGCATATCCGGCATTTCCCATGGCTGTCATTGACGGAACCGAATACGTGGACGGCGGATACTTTGATAACTTTCCCGTCGACTTCGCGATGCGAATGGGGGCAGAAGAAATCATCGCCATCGATCTCAGCCAGAATCCCAAGCATCCCAACTATCTGGACAGAGACGGAATCGTATATATCCATCCGCATACCGAACTGTTCTCGTTCCTGGATTTTGACAAAGACCGGATGCGTACGGCGAGAACGATGGGATACAACGACTGCATGAAGGCTTATGGCCGGTACAAAGGGGAGCGGTATACATTCTATCCGTTTGAAAAGCCGGCATATTACAATGAATGGTACCGGTCGGTGATGCTGCTGGAGACCAGGATCAAGCTGGCCAATTCGATCAGCGATGCACTGCGTTCGCCGCAGTATATTACGGATACGCTGAAAGAACAGCTGTTTGTCACGCATCTGACTTCATTCCAGTATCTGTTCGGCATGATGGATGTTCTTCTGGATATGTGCAGAGCAGATGAAACGAAAATCATGACCTATAAAGAAGCCCGGAATCTTCTGCTGGCATCCTTTAAGGAAGCGGCGGAGGAAGACTTCTCGCCGTTCCGGCAGATGGGATTCAATGTGGCAGACCGCAAAAGCGTCATCGCCCGGCTTCTGCATCATAATCTCTATCCCGAACACAGCTTTTTTACCGAGAATGTCATCCTTACGGTCTATCCGTTTGAACAGGCACTGGCAGATCTATTAACATATATGATGAAGGAACTGGCGGAGGAATAATGGAAAGAATAGCAAAGTTTGAAAAAGTCAGCCTGCAGCAGTTTACGGAAGACTGGCTGCGTCTGTTCCCGGATACACCGGAAGAACGGATCCGGGAGATCCATGAGAATATAAAACTGCCGAAGCGGGCAACCGCCGGATCGGCAGGATATGATTTCTATGCGCCGGTTTCATTTGATCTGGCAGCCGGGGAAGAAATTCTCATTCCTACCGGTATCCGTGCTAAAATGGATAGCAGCTATGTACTGGTGATCGTGCCGAGAAGTTCGCTGGGCTTTAAGTACAGGCTGCAGCTGGACAATACCGCCGGCATCATTGACAGCGATTATTACAATGCCCGCAACGAAGGACATATGATGTGCAAGCTGATCAATGATTCAAGAGAGAACAGAACACTGCATCTGCAGGCGCATGACGCAATGGTGCAGGGACTGTTCCTGCCGTTCGGCATTACCGTCGACGATGACGCACAGGAACAGCGCACCGGCGGCTTCGGCAGCACAACGGAAAACAGTAAATTAGAAAGAACGGAATGATATGGACGAAAGACTTTGGGCGGAAATAGACGAAAAAGAACCGATTCCGGCGCATATTCATGAGCGCATGGAAGAGATGCGCAGACATAAAAAGCTCGTCATCGAAGACAGGTATATCAAGCGGCCGACAATGATCGAAGGCATCCGGAAAGCGGGTGAAATCAATACCGGCGTTCTGGATGAAGTCGCTTCGAAGATCCATGCCGGCATGACGACGCAGGACATTGACAATATCGTTGCGGAATATACGGCAGCGCATGACGCAATCTGCGCTCCTCTGCATTTTGAAGGCTATCCGAAGAGCGTATGCACATCGATCAACGAGGAAGTATGCCACGGCATTCCTTCCCGGCTGCGCAGACTCCATGACGGCGATATCATCAACGTCGACTGCACGACGATCAAGGACGGCTATTACGCCGATGCCAGCCGGATGTTCTGTATCGGCGATGTCTCCCCGGCGAGAAAAAAACTGGTGGAAGAGACAAAGAAATGCCTGGAGATTGGCATTGCGGCAGCCCAGCCGTGGACACCGATCGGCGATATCGGCGCGGCAATCGCAAAATACGCCCATTCCCTCGGATACAGCGTCGTACGGGAACTGGGCGGACACGGAGTCGGCCTTGAGTTCCATGAAGATCCGTTTGTTTCCCATATCGCCAAAAAGGGCACAGGCATGATCCTGGTGCCGGGCATGGTCATCACGATCGAACCGATGATCAACGCCGGCAAGGCTGCCGTGGAAATCGACCCGTATAACGAATGGACGATTTACACAAAAGACCGCAGGGATTCCGCGCAATGGGAACATACCATCCTGATTACGGAAACAGGCAATGAAATCCTGACGTACTGATCATGGCATATACAATAGAACAATTTGAAAGTACACCGGTGGACAGCAGGGTGCTGGCAGAACTGGAAGAGGCAGTGAACATGAACGGATTACGGGAAGATCTGCCTTCTTTTTTCGCCTTTATCCGCAGAAGGGACATTATCGGACAGATGGAAATGCTGGCGGATCAGCCCGGGGCATCCGGAGGTGCACCATTGCTTATCTGCGGGTTTTTCCGGCTGGATGATGCGGCTTCCTCCCAGCTGACGCTGCTGGCCATGGGAAACATGATGCGCACCCTGGAAGAACAGGGCCTTTCCGCGCAATATGTCACTTTTGCCCGCGATGTTTTCAATAATAGCAGGTATAATAAACTTACAGCAGCCTGCGGTGTACCTGAGGGTTTTTCCTGTATCGGTGCACTTGCCGCGGGCAGAGCAGCAGTAAAATCGGAATACGCAGATAAGCATACGATTTTCTCATACATTCAATAGAGGTTTTAAGATGAACAAGAATATTTATGTCACCGGGCATAAACATCCCGACAGCGATGCGATCTGTTCCGCGATCGCCTTTACCGATCTTCTGAACAAGACCGGCAAGCCGGCGGTTGCCTGCCGGCAGGGACCGCTGAATGAAGAAACTAAATTCATACTGAAGCGCTTTGAACTGGAAAACCCACTCCTTCTGACGGATGCGAGGGTCCAGATCAGGGATATCGATATCGATCCGCCGACGACGATCCAGCAGACGGAGACGGTGCATCATGCATGGCATGTCATGCTGCAGACACAGAACCGTTCCCTGTTTGTCACGGACGCTGCCGGAAAGCTCTGCGGTGTCTGTACGACATCGGATCTTTCCCGTGTCAGGATCCATCCCGATGCCGATCTGGTGCAGCTGATGTCCACAGCGTCCCTGGCAAATATCGCCAGAACGGTCGGTGCGACGATTCTGTATGAACCGGAGCATTTCAGCACGACGGGTGTTGTGCATGTCATGACACTGGATGAATGGGAAGCCAGCCGCTATGATCTCAGCGGCGGCATATGCATCATGTCCAGCGGCAATGAAAAGCAGAAAATGTTCATTGCCATGGGCAGCAAATGCCTGGTCATCACCTGCGGTGCAACAGTATCCGACGATGTTCTGGAGACTGCCCGCAAATACGGATGCGCGGTGATCTCGACATACAGCGATACGATGCATACCGCCCGGGTCATTACCGAAAGCTACAGCGTTGAAAACATCATGTCGAAAAATGTCATGTCCTTCCATGAAGACGAATACGTGGAAGATGTAGCAGCCGCCATGGTGACATCCAGAGTCCGTTCCTATCCGGTGCTCAATGACAACGGTGCGATCGTCGGTGCGATTTCCCGCTACCATACCCGCAACTACAGCCGCCGCAAGGTCGCTCTGGTCGACCACAGCGCCATCAACCAGTCGATGAACAATATCGAAAAGGCGCAGATCGTTTCCATCGTTGACCACCATCATATCGGCAATATCCAGACAGATCTGCCGATCGAATACAGAAACCACCGCTGCGGATGCACCTGCACGATCGTTACCGGTCTCTACAAGGAAAACGGACTCGTACCGGACCGTACGATTGCCGGCATCATGATGTCTGCGATCATCTCGGATACACTGAATTTCAAGTCTGCCACAACGACCGATGAAGACCGCGAAACAGTGAAATACCTGGCGGAAATCGCCGGCATTGAGGATATCGAAGAATATGCCAGAGAGATGCTCGGTGCTTCGGTTGCCCTCAAGGATTCCACGATGCATGAGATTCTCAACCGCGACCTGAAGAACTACGAGATCAACAAGTACAGGATTGCCATCGGCCAGACCAACTACAGCCATATGGAAGAAGTACAGAAGCTGCTGCCGGAGTTCAGAGAGAATATGGAAAAAGAACAGGCAGCCAAGAATCTCGATCTGATGGTCATGCTGTTTACCGATGTCATGGGCAAAGGTTCGTATTTCGTATTCTACGGCCAGCTGGCCTATGTAATGAAAGACATCATCGAGACGGTCTTCGACGAACATACCGGTTTCGATCCGGGTATCATTTCCCGCAAGCAGCAGATGATGCCGAAACTCTCGGAACTGATCAAAAATATTCAATAATCAGAAAATATCTGTCATGATAACGGCAGATATTTTTTTGGAAAGAAAGGGAAATTATGAAAAAAGCCATATTTCTGGATGTGGACGGAACGCTGATCGACTACGAAACAAAAACACCTGCATCTGCCAAAGAAGCCGTGGATCTGGCAAGGAAGAACGGACACCGGGTATATATCTGCACGGGCTGCTCCAAAGCTGAGATCCTGCAGAGAGATCTGCCGGAACTCGACGGCATGATCGGGGCAAACGGCGGCTATGTCGAACATGAAGGAAAGACCATTATGCATAAAAGCTTCAGCCGGGAACAGATCATGCACATTGTCAGCTGGTGTCAGAAAAGAAATCTCGGCATCGTTCTGGAATGCAACAGCGGCCGCTATTATGATGACGCAATGCTCGAACAGGGACCCAATGCCTATGTCCGCTACATGCATGGCAAAAACACCGGCGCAAAGACCGATGAAGCAGCCCAGAAAAAAAGAATTCAGGAGATGTTCATCTATGCGCAGGGCGAAGACCTGTACCGTGAGGATGTGAATAAAGTCAGCTTTGTTCTTTCTGACTATCAGGACCATCTCGATTCAAAGACGGAGTTTCCGGATATGATTGCGAATACCTGGGGAGGCAAGGGGGAAGCGGCGATTTTCGGCGATCTTTCTCCGGCCGGCATTACCAAGCGGGCAGCGATCGAAAAAGTACTGGATGTTCTGCATATGACAAAGGAAGATGCCATTTCCTTCGGCGATGCGAAGATTGATCTGTCCATGTTTGAATGCTGCGGCTTCAATGTTGCCATGGGCAACGGCGGAGCGGAAGTGAAGGAAGCGGCAGATTATATTACGACCGATGTCAATGATGACGGCATCATGAATGCATTCCGTTATCTTGAACTGATCTGAATGCAGTCATTTGCCATGATTTTCATGCCGCAGTCCATATATAATAGTGCATTCATACGCAGTGAAAGGAGAAGACAATGAACAGTCTGCAGAAATACGATCATTATTACAGCTATCAGGAAATCACGGATATTCTGCATGCATATGCAGAGCAGTATCCCCGCTATACCCGGCTTTCTTCCATCGGAAAGACAACGGAAGGCAGAGAGATGTGGGTGCTTTCCGTCAGCGATACGCAGACCGGTGATTTTGATGAAAAGCCCGCGTATATGGCCGTCGGCCATGTCCATGCCGGCGAAGTCACCGGCAGTATGTGCGCGATGTATCTTGCCGATGTACTGGTTCATAACACGGAAGAGGAAAGCATTGCGTCACTGCTGAAGAATTCGACATTCTACATCATGCCCAGACCCGTCGCAGACGGATCGGAATACTATCTGACCCATCCTGATATGCTCCGCAGCATCAATCAGCCCTATCCCTTTGAAACCGAGATGCCCGGCCTTGTGCCGGCGGATCTTGACGGCGACGGCGTCATCCGCAATATGCTGGTGAAAACACCGTTCGGATGCTGGAAAAAAGATCCCAAAGACAGCCGGATGCTTCTGCTGCGCCAGGCCGATGATACCGAAGGCGATTTCTATAATGTCTACAGCGAAGGCATGATCAATGACTATGACGGCGTCCGGATCGCTCCGGCACCGGCAAAATACGGTCTGGATCTGAACCGGAACTATCCGATGAACTGGAATCCCGAATACAAGCAGCCCGGCGGCGGCCTGTATCCGGGCCAGGTCAGCGAATCCAGAAATCTGATCGAATGGATCGCATCCCGCAGAAACCTTGTCAGCACGATTATCTTCCATACATTCGGCGGCATGTACCTGTATCCGCCGGCAGGTATCCCGGCAGCGGAAGCGGACCAGAAGGACCAGGAAATGTTCAGGGCCTTCATGAAGATGGCGAAAGAAGAAACCGGCTACCATCAGCTGCGCATCAAGGATGATTTCCTCGGCCTGGATTCCAAGGCACCGGCAAACGGATCGCTGGATGACTATCTGTACCATGGCAACGGCGTATTCTGCCATTCGGTAGAGACCTGGAACCTGGCTGAACAATGCGGCATGAAGCCGGAATATCCCAAACCGGTGAAACTGACCGAGGAAGAAAAAGAAGACAACCAGCGGAAGATGCTGGAATGGGTCGACAGAAACGGTCTGAATGCATATTATATGGAATGGACGGAATTCGATCATCCCCAGCTCGGAAAGGTCGAAATCGGCGGACCGGATAAGAAGTATCTTCTGCAGAATCCGCCGGTGCAGTTCCTGATGCAGGAAGTTGAAAAGCATACCCGTTATATTCTCCGCCATGCCAAGGCCATGCCGCATCTTGCTTTTGCGGATGTGAAGACGGAAAAACTGGCAGAAGGTCTGTACAAAGTCGAAGCGGTCCTGGGCAATACGGGATTCATGCCGACCAGTGCGACCAATGAGTTCAATACGCTGAAACTTGCCAGAGATATCGAGGTAACGCTCAGCGGCGCAGAGCCCGCGGACGGTAAGGCAATCGTCAAAGTTCCGCAGCTGGACGGCTACGGCACGGTGAAGAGGGAATACGGATTCTTCGCACCGGTCAATATGGAACAGAATCCCGTATCCAGAAAAGTATCCTGGCTCGTCCGCGGAGCAGAGGGAACAGAAGTAAAACTGGAGGCAGTCAGCCAGAAAGCAGGAAAGGCTTCTGCGGCTGCAGTCCTTGGAAAGTGAAGGAAAGAATGATTCAGAACATCAGAGCAGCTGCGGCAGATATCGATATGACACTGACCGCCAAAGGCGCCGGTCTGCCGGAAGTGACCATGGAAGCGTTCAGGATCCTGCATGCGCATGGCGTAAAACTCGGCCTGGCAACCGGCAGGGAACTGGATAACAGGCTTTACGATCAGTGGAAAACATGGAATATGGAATTCCCGTTTGATTTCCTGATCGGAATGAACGGAGGCATGCTGTGGGACGAAGCCCACGGCAACTTCTGGAATATGGATCTCATCCCGGAAGAAGAAATGAAGAAGATCCTGTATGACATGATGCCGATCATTGAGAAATACGAAGTATCCGTCAATGTCGAAGGCGGCGGCAACCATGCGGCCATGCATATCAAAGGCGAACTGTTCGCATCGATGATCCGCCATGGCTGGAAATTTGACGATTATACCGGAGATGTCGAAGGATTCTGTCAGAAGCCGTGCTATAAATTCCTGTTCCGGACAACGCCGGATGTGGAACAGATGATCCGTCAGCGCATTGCGGAAAAATGGAGTGACCGCTACCAGGCCGTCGGCACCTTCCCGGGCACGGTCGAAATGATCGCAAAGGAAATCAATAAAGGAGCAGGCCTGGAAAAATACGCCGCAATCAATGATATTGATATGAAGGACATCATTTCCTTCGGCGATAACGAAAATGACAATTCGCTTCTGCAGGTATCCGGCTGGGGCGTATGCCTGGCCGACGGCGGGCAGAGTACAAAAGACTGCGCCGATGATATTACGGAACAGTCCTGTGAAGAAGGCGGTGTCGGACATTATCTGATGGACCGCTGGATCATCCCCAACGGATGGTGCTGAGACAAAGAAAAACCAGGCTTCTTGGTCATCTGAATGATGAATGAAAGCCTGGCTTTTTTTCTGATTTTCAGGATCAATTATTTCATCAGTCCGGAAAGGATGTTCAGCAGGGATGTGCCGGTGACGCCGACATTCTGCTGCTGGGCTGTCTGGGCACCGGAGAACATACCGAGGATATCGGAAAGATCCAGTCCGTCGGAAAGGTCGATGCCGGCCTTCTTCTGGGTAGCAGCGGTTGTGGAAGCTGCCGAGATGCCGCTCAGCAGAGCCGGTGCGATTGCGCTCAGAACGGTGCTGACCTGATCGGTCGTTGCGCCTGTCTGGGAAGCGAGATCTGCCAGAACATTGGACTGATTGTTTCCGAGGATGTGGCCGATGATCTTCGTGCCGTCTGCGGTATCCGCGTCTTCGATCTGCTTGGAGATCACATCGTTGCTTCTGTGCTGGGTCAGCGCATTCAGCAGGGAAGCTGCACCGTTCTGGGTGGATGCGTTGCTGGTCAGAGCCTTAATCAGCTGCGGCAGAGCCAGAGACAGCAGATAGACGATCACCTTGCTGGAAAGTCCGGACTTCTTGGACAGCGAATTCGTTGAAGCGGATGAAGTCATGGAAGCGAGTAACATGTTCATTAAATCCATATTGTATTTCTCTCCTTATCACTTGTCTCTATTATAGTATGAAAAATGTCCAAGCGATGTGAAGAGGAAGAATCTTTTTCATGTATAATATTGCAGAAAGAGGAAAGTATGCTGGATGTATGTCTTTTAGGAACCGGCGGAACCGTTCCGCTGCCGAACCGATGGCTGACTTCCTGCCTGCTCAGATGCGATGGCCGCTCCGTGCTGATCGACTGCGGCGAAGGTACCCAGATCGCACTGCACAGACAGTCTTTTTCGTGCCGTCAGATCGATACCATCCTGCTGACCCATTATCATGCCGATCATACAGCCGGTCTGCCCGGCTTCCTGCTGACCATGGCAAAATCAGAGCGCACCGAACCGGTCACGATCATCGGACCGAAAGGACTGGAAGAGATCCTGCGCGGTGTGATGCTGATCGCCCGGTATGTTCCCTTTGAAATCCGCTATATGGAAATACAGTCGCGCGAACAGACATTCCAGATCGGCAACATGCGGATCACGGCTTTTGCCGTGAAGCACAGCGTACCGACCTATGGCTACTGCATCGAAGTCGACCGCCGTCCGAAGTTCGATCCCCAGAAGGCACAGGCTGCCGGCATCCCGCTGAAGCTGTGGAGCAGACTGCAGAAGGGGGAGACGGTCACCGATGAAAACGGAAACACATATACGCCGGATATGGTGCTGGGAAAAGAAAGAAAAGGCATCAAAATGGTCTATGCGACCGATACCCGTCCGGTTGAATATATTGCAGAACATGCCAGAGGCGCTGATCTGCTGATCGGCGAAGGCATGTACGGCGATCCCGCAAAAATGGAGAATGCCCTGAAAAACAGACACATGACAATGCAGGAATGCGCTGCCATTGCCGCCAAGGCAGGTGTCAGGGAACTCTGGTTTACCCATTATTCTCCGTCCATGCCGGATCCCGAAATCTACAGAGAAGAAATACAGGCAGTCTTTGCCAATGCTGTCATTTCCCATGACGGACAGACAGGGACATTGAAGTTTCAGGAGGAATAATGATGCTGCAGGCAGTTGTCAATCCTGCCGGTGCTTCCGGAAGGACGCTTGAAATATGGAAGGAAGCAGAAGCTTTTCTGCGCCGCAGCCATGCTGCGTATGAAGTTCATTTCTCATCGCCGGAACACGGCATTGAAGAAATCGTCCGGGAACTGACGTCTTCCGGTGAAGAAACCAATCTGCTGATTGCCGGCGGCGACGGCACGATGAACCAGGCTGTCAACGGCATTACGGATTTTGAGAAGGTCCGGCTCGGTTTTATACCCTGCGGCTCCGGCAATGATCTGGCTCTGTCGCTGGGCATTCCGAAAGACTGGAAGGAAAACCTGGAGACGGTCCTGCAGGGGAAGGTGCACAGGACTCTGGATGTCGGCGAAGCAGAGATCCATACAGCCGACGGCAGGATCCTGCACAGAAAATTCAATATATCAAGCGGTCTGGGCTTTGACGCTGCGATCTGCCAGGAAGTCGAAGTATCTTCCATGAAGCCGATGCTCAATAAAATCGGACTTGGGAAACTGGTCTATATTGCCGTTGCCCTGCATCTGATCTTTGCGACAGAGAAAACCGCTGCCCGCCTGATCACAGACGGCAGGGAAAAGAAAATGAATCTTCTGTTTGCGGTGGCGATGAACCAGAAATACGAAGGCGGCGGATTCAAGTTCGCTCCGGATGCGGACGGCACGGACGGGCAGCTGGATATATGCGCTGCCGATGATCTTTCGCAATGGGATTTCTTCCGTATCTTCCCGTATGCCTATTCCGGAAAGCACGTGCGCTTCAAAGGCGTTTCGATTCATCGCACAGCGGACTGCGAACTGATCACGGAAGAAGCCAAATGGGTCCATACCGACGGTGAACCGGTCTGTGAATCAGCCCATATCCGCTGGACGAGCGGCAGATACCATCTGCAGCTGCTGCAGTAAAAAAGGACAGCAGTGCTGTCCTTGTATACGCGTGCCCGAGGAGATTCGAACTCCTGACCCCTAGCTTCGGAGGCTAGTACTCTATCCAGCTGAGCTACGGGCACATCTTCTGATGGAACGGTGATTATTATATCATGACAGGAAAGGAAATCAAACCATGAAAAGGAACATTGACAATATTAAACTGATTGCAGCGGATATTGACAACACGATGATTCCCGCCGGCCATGACAGGATCAGTGAGCGTCTGCGCCGGGATCTGCATATCGCCATGGATAAAGGAATCAGGGTCATGGTCAATACCGGCAGGCATTATACGTTTCTGCAGCCCAGTCTGTTTGAAGATCTGCCGATGGATCTGATCGGAACCATCAACGGCGCCTGCCTGAACAGAAGGGACGGCACGGTCATTGAAAAGCATCCGATGACGCTGCAGAACATGTATGACATTACGGATCTGTGCATTGCCCACGATATCGGACTCGGATTCAAATTCGTCGACCGCATCGTGACCTATGCCAATCATCAGAAATTCATGGACGGCTATGTACAGAAGGGTGCACCCTGGGAAAGCACGGTGCTGGATGACTGCCGGGAAAGAAAACATCATGAACAGTTCGGCTGTCCCCTGGGCACATTCATCATCGGCACCGAGGAAATCATCGAGCCTTTTACGGATTCCATTCCCGGGCTGCAGTTTGCCTGGTCGTTCCGGGACGGATTCGATGTATTCATGAAAAACGTAACCAAAGCAACCTCGGTGGAGGCTGCTCTGAAGACATACGGACTCGGCTGGGAGAATGTCATTTCCTTCGGCGATGCCGGCAATGATACACCGTTTATCAAGCCGGCCGCGATCGGTGTTGCCCTGGGCAATGCCAAGGATGATGTCGCAGAACAGGCGGATATCGTCGCGCCGGCATGTCTCGACGACGGGATGGCAGTGACCCTGGAAGAACTGGGAATTGCCTGAGAGGAGAAGGGTATGAATGAAGAACTTGTAAGAATGTGCATGGATTTTACGGAATACGAAATCATTCTGAAAAAGGTATTCCGCTGGAGCGGATATTCCCAGGTATTTCCGGTGGCGGCGTATATCTGTCTGAATCACCGGGATGAGCCGAATGAAGAACTGCTGGAACTGTGCAATCAGATCCTGAAGGACAACAGCGGCTATTTCTCCTATTTCCGCGGCAACGGCAAGGTCGTATTTGCGGCCATGCTTTCAACGGATATCGATCCGGGTGCCCGCATGGAACGGGCGGCAATCGCCTATGATGAGCTGCGCGGCTATTTTCCGTCGTCTTCCTATCTGCCGCTGCTGGCCCTGATCATCGCGAAAAACGCCAAAGTGGAAGAATACCGGGCAATCGCCGACAGGACCCGGATGATCTATGACGCAATGAATGAACGGCATGCTTTTCTGACGTCGCAGGAAGACTCGGTATTTGCCGGGCTGATCGCGCTGCAGAAAAAGGATATCGGCGATACGATCGGTGAAATCGAAACAATTTATACCTGGCTGAACCAGGAGTATTCTTTCCACCGCAATGCCAAGCAGACACTGAGCCATGCACTGGCTCTGTGCAGCGGAAGATGGGAAGATAAATGTCTGAATCTGAAGCGTCTGTGCAATGCGCTGAGCGCGGAAGACATCAAATACAGCCGGGACTTTGCGCTTGTGCCGCTGGCCGTGCTTGCCAATACCGGCATTGATACACAGCATCTGATCGAAGATCTGCTGGCCGTGGACGAATATCTGTCGGATCAGGAAGGATACGGCATGCTCGGTTTCAGCAGAAGAAAAAGGATCATGCATGCGGCCATGATCACAGCTGCCTATCATATGACCGGCAGCTACGAACTCAGCTGTGCGGTCATCATCGGGGAACTGCTGGAAATTGCTGCCCAGCAGGCTGCAGCCGCAGCTGCCTGATCAGCGGATCCGGTTCCCGTGCCGGTCCAGACCGTAGCTCAGCATCCTGCCGCCGTGGATGATCATATACAGGGACATGCAGATCATGACACCGAAGATGACGGAACCGGTGACCGTGTTCATCTGCTGTACATCATAGGGATCATGCGAAATCATCGGCAGAAAGGCAGTCTGCAGGGAAAGGATACCCAGCAGGGCGCCGGCAATGGAAATCATCTGACAGCCTGAAAGCATCGGCGATCTGTAATGCCGGTGCTTTATATATCCCCGCACCGCGCTGATGATCAGATACAGTGAGAATACCGCGGCCGCATAGATGGAATGGCCGGGATATTCCACGACATAATTGGAACGCACTGCCATCAGGGTCATCAACAGCAGGCAGATCATCATGACAAGCATGATATAGCCCATCGACATATAGCGCTTGTACTGCGAACGCAGCGAGGGATGCTCAAAGCGGAAATCTCGCAGAAGAATGAACCGGGCAATCGTCAGGGAGAAATAGAACAGGGCCGTATTGGCAAACCACTGCGACTGATAGCGGACTGCTACATAGAAATAATAGATGGAAAACAGCAGATTCATTTCCAGAGACAGAGCCAGGGACAGGCTCTTTTTCTGCAGGATTTCAAACAGTTCCAGATTTCTCTGCAGGCGCTTTGAGGAGATGAAAAGCCAGATCCAGTAGAAACTGACGATGATAGTATACGCACAGATCAGCACGGTCGGCACCCACAGCCAGGGGGTCCGGACATGGAAAAAGAGCATCGCTGTCAGTTCCAGTGAACAGAACAGGATGAGAAAGAAAATATACAGAAATGGAATGTCCAGGTATTTCAGAAAGACATGCATAATTTAATAATACATGGTTATGCCGGTGATGGACTAAACCAAAAGGCGAATCTTCTGTATCTTCTGCCATTCTGCGGACAAAGTCGGAACTGCAGTCAAAGTCATAGGAACATTTATCCGGATAATGCTAAAATAATATAAGTAAGATGCATAAGCATTAAAGGAGAAGAGCATGAAATACAGATGTTTAATTTGCGGCCACATTTATGACGAAGAAAAAGAAGGCGTAAAATTCGAAGACATTCCTGAAACATGGGTCTGCCCGACCTGCAAGCAGCCCAAGTCCAAGTTCGTTCCGGTAGAAGAAGGAATGACATGGGCAGCGGAACATGTCGTCGGTGTTGCCAAAGGCGTCAGCGAGGATATTCTGGAAGATCTCAGAGCGAACTTCAATGGGGAGTGCTCAGAAGTCGGCATGTATCTGGCGATGGCCAGAGTTGCCTACCGTGAAGGATATCCGGAAATCGGCACATACTACGAAAAGGCTGCCTGGGAAGAAGCAGAGCATGCGGCGAAGTTCGCTGAACTGCTCGGTGAAGTCGTTACTGACAGCACAAAGAAGAATCTGGAACTGCGGGTCGAAGCTGAAAACGGCGCAACTGCAGGAAAGACAGATCTTGCCAAGCGGGCAAAGGCACAGAATCTCGATGCGATCCATGACACAGTTCATGAGATGGCAAGAGATGAGGCAAGACACGGCAAGGCATTTGCCGGTCTCTTGAAGAGATACTTCGGCTGATCCAGTCACAGCGGGCTCCGGTGCGGAGCCTTTTCATTTGCGAATGAAAAAAAGGCAGTGCCGGACGGACACTGCCTGCAGTATGTTCTGAGGACTGATTATTTCATCAGAGACAGGAACATCTCTTTGATATCTTCAACGGTTACAGGACGCGGGTTGCCCGGTGTGCAGGCATCCTTCAGAGCGTCTGCGGAAAGTGCATCGACATCGCTCATCGGAACGACATCCTTCAGCGACATGACGATACCGACATCTTCGCCGAGTTTTCTGACTGCCGCAACAGCTGCTTCGCGTGCTTCGTCCAGAGGCATTGTATAAGCGCCTTCAACACCGAATGCATCGGCGATGTCTCTGTATTTTTCACCGGTGACAGGGGCATTGTATGCCATGACTGTCGGCAGCAGCGTAGCGCATGCTTTGCCATGCGGCATGCCATAGTAAGCAGACAGTGTATGTGCCATGGAATGGTCAACACCCAGACCTACGTTGGAGAAGCCCATACCGGCAATGTACTGTGCCAGTGCCATTGCTTCACGGCCTTCTGCTTCATTCTTGACAGCACCGCGCAGGTTCTTTGCGATCATCTGGATCGCCTTGATGTGGAACATGTCAGACAGTTCCCAGGCACCGGCTGTGATGTAGCCTTCGATGGCATGGGTCAGCGCATCCATACCTGTAGCGGCTGTCAGGCCTGCCGGCATGGAAGCCATCATTTCCGGATCGACAAAGGCGACAACCGGAATGTCATGTACGTCAACACAGACGAACTTTCTCTTGTTTTCCGGATCGGTGATGACATAGTTGATCGTTACTTCTGCGGCTGTGCCGGCTGTTGTCGGAACAGCGAAGATCGGTGTGCATGGATTCTTGGTCGGCGCAACGCCTTCCAGGGAACGTACATCTGCGAATTCCGGGTTTGTATTGATGATGCCGATTGCTTTGGAAGTATCCATCGAAGAACCGCCGCCGATTGCGATGATGCAGTCAGCACCGGCTTCCGCAAATGCCTTGACACCGGACTGAACATTTTCAATTGTCGGGTTGGGCTGGATGTTGGAATACAGTACATACGGAATACCTGCCGCATCGAGAAGGCCTGTTACTTTAGCGGTAACGCCGAATTTGACCAGATCAGGGTCGGATGCGACAAATGCCTTTTTGAAGCCGCGGGCATTGAATTCTGTAACGATTTCTTTGATCGCGCCGGCTCCGTGGTAGGAAGTTTCATTTAAAACAAATCTGTTAGCCATGTAATCATTCTCCTTTTCATCTATTAATTATAAGAAGATTTTTGAAAATCTGATGAAGAGATTGTGAAATGAATCGCAATAAACCGCTGAATATGCTGCAGACAGAAAAAAGGGCATCCATTGACTGAATACCCTTTGATCGATGGTGCACCAGACAGGACTTGAACCTGCACGGGTCTCCCCATACGCCCCTCAAGCGTACGTGTCTGCCGATTCCACCACTGGTGCGTGCTTTGTTATTATAGCATGATTCATAAATGCGTCAATAAAAAACATATGAATGAAAATCGCTGCCTTTTCGCCTGCGCAGATTTGTTTTTGTTGTGTTTTGGCGGTTTGAAACGTATAATAGGCACGTTTATGAAGAACGGAAGAAGGTGGATGCTGTGGACTATCAGAAGATTATCAATATAGCAGTAATCGCGCACGTCGATGCAGGCAAGTCTACGCTTGTCAACGCATTCCTGAAGCAGTCACATGTTTTCAAGGATAACGAGAAGGTTATTGACTGCATCATGGACTCCAACGATCTTGAAAGAGAGCGCGGAATTACGATCTATTCAAAGAACTGCTCTGTTACATATAAGGATTATAAGATCAACATCGTCGATACGCCGGGCCATGCGGATTTCTCTTCCGAAGTAGAGCGTATTATCAAAACCGTGGACACTGTCATTCTGCTGGTGGATTCAGCCGAAGGACCGATGCCTCAGACCCGTTTCGTTCTGCAGAAATCGCTTGAATGCGGTCTGCGTCCGATCCTTGTCATCAACAAGATGGACAAAAACGATGCCCGTGCGAATGAAGTCATCGATGAAGTCTATGAACTCTTCCTCGAACTCAATGCGACCGATGACCAGCTGGATTTCCCGATCCTCTACGGCATTGCCAGAGAAGGCATTGTCCGCTATGAGCCGGAGGATGAAAACAACGACATCGTTCCGCTGTTTGAAACGATCATTCATCATACCCAGGCCTATCCGGATCTGATGGATGAACCGGTGCAGATGCAGATCTGTGCGCTTGCCTATGACGACTATATCGGACGTCTGGGCATCGGCAGAATCTACAGAGGAACACTGAAAGAAGCCGCGCAGTATGAAGTATGCAACGCAGCCGGCGATACACATAAAGGAAAGACAAACCAGATCTTTGTATACAAGGGACTGTCCAGAGTACCGGTACCGGAGATCCAGTGCGGCGAGATCTGCATGATCTCGGGTATTCCCGATATCAATATCGGCGATACGCTGTGTCCTCCCGGAGTGGTTGAACCGATGCCCATGATCAAGATCGAAGAACCGACGCTGTCGATGAACTTCATGGTCAACGATTCTCCGTTTGCAGGACAGACCGGCAAATATGTCACATCCAGAAATATCCGTGAACGTCTGGAAAAAGAACTGGAAGTCAATGTCGGACTGAAGGTCGAAGAAACAGACAGCACCGATACGTTCAAAGTCAGCGGCAGAGGCGAACTGCACCTGACGATCCTTCTGGAACAGATGCGCAGAGAAGGCTATGAAGTAGCGGTATCCAGACCGGAAGTCATTCTCAAGCGGATTGACGGCGTCACCTGCGAACCGGTCGAGGAAGTTGTCATCGACGTCCCGAATGAATACAGCGGCGGCGTGATCAGTGCCCTGAACATGCGCAAGGGCATGCTCAATGACATGGAAGATGTCGGCACCTATACAAGGATCACCTACACGGTTCCGACCAGAGGTCTGATCGGCTTCCGTTCCGACTTCATCAATATGACCCACGGCGAAGGCACGATGGTGCAGAGACTGGCCGATTATGAACCCTGGAAGGGCGATATTCCGCAGCGTGAAAACGGTGCGCTGATCTCCACGGAGACAGGCGGAGCCATGACCTATGCGCTCTGGAACATCCAGGAAAGAGGCTCGCTGTTCATCGGTGCACAGACACCGGTCTATGAAGGAATGATCATCGGTGTATCCGCGAAGAATATGGATATGGGCGTCAACCCGATCAAAAACAAGAAGATGACAGCCGTACGTTCGACCGGCAATGATGAAGCGATGAAACTGGTACCGCCGCGGATCCTGACGCTGGAAGGCGCAATCGAATTCATCAATGACGATGAACTGGTTGAAATCACACCGACCGATATCCGTGTCCGCAAGAAATATCTGACGGCGCTTGACCGCAGAAGACACGCAAGAGAACTCGGAAAGATCGAAGAAGACAACGACTGAGTGATAACATGAAAAGAACCGTCTGCGCTGCAGAAATGCAGTCCGGCGGTTCTTTTTCCATCCGATAAAAAAAGAGAGAAAACTCCCTAACATTATTACTATAGCAGATATATTTATTGAAAAAAAGCCTGTTTTTCATGCTTTGCACGGCTATAATACAGATGTAAACAGAACCACGGATACAATAATAGAAACAGGAAGCCGGAAACCGCAGGAGGTGTTTTCAATCACCGGCATCTGAAAAAAGACTGTACGAAAATCTGTAGCCCGAGCTGAGACGGAGATCTGAAGAATCAGTAATCGAAAAAGCCGGAAGAACTGCTTTCCATACACCTTTAAGGTTAAAAAGATCAGGAAACGGGTAAAACCGCAGAGAGATCCAGATGGAAGATCTGAAAAACGATCCGACAAAAGAAAGCAGCACAATAACGACCGGCAAACATGCCGAGATGATCAGGGAACGAGTAATCACCGAAGAAGAAACAGCTGTTCAGAGTGAAGCGGCCGGAGAAACCGAGGTGACAGAAAGAAACTGATAGAAGACAAGTAAAGATCTGTAAGATCAATCAAGTGCACAATTGATCGAGAATAGGTTGAAGGATCAGCGGAAGGACTCAGATGAAAAACGGGGAGCCTGAATGGCTCCCTGTTTGTTTGAGTAATGCTATACTGAATGGTATACAGGAGACTGAATTTATGAAATGCGCAATATTTCTCGCGGACGGCTTTGAGACTTGCGAAGCACTGATCACCGTGGATATGCTCAGAAGAGCGAAGATCGAAACAGATACCGTTGCTATCGGCGATGATCTGCAGGTGGTATCTTCCCATAACATACGCATCGAAGCGGACAGGAAAATGAGCGGTATCGACTTTGATGCATATGATGTACTCATCCTGCCGGGCGGCAAAGCAGGTACGATGCATCTGGAGGCCTGCGGTCCTCTGAAGGAAAAGATCCGCAGCCATTGGGAAGCAGGAAAACTGACCTGTGCCATCTGTGCGGCACCTTCGATTTTCGGCCATATGCATATGCTCGAAGGAAAGAAATATACTTGCCATCCGGATTTTTATGATCCTGCCTATGGCGGCGATTATCAGATGGAACTTGCCGTCACCGACGGAAATCTGATCACCGGACGGGGCATGGGGGCGACGATTGAATTCGCCCGTCATATTCTGAAATGCATCGCAGATGAGGAAACATTGAAAAATGTTGAGAAGGGCATGCAGTATGAGCATTCCTTCCGGACCCTGCAGTAAGGGAGCAGTATGGCAGGCAAAGTGAATCTGGAAGAGATGACGTGGCTGTGCAAGCCGCGCCTGTATCTCCTGGACAAAGACAGAATCGTCATCGAAACAGAACCGTTTACCGATCTCAGACCGGCAGGAATGAGCGCGGAAGCGGTCGAACTGAAGCTTCCGGCAAGAGGCAGTTTCTGTTTCCGGGTAAAAACCCAGTTTGTGTACAGAAATGTATTTGACCAGTGCGGTCTGATCCTCTATGAAGGAGACCGGCGCAAGGCAATCATTTTCACCCAGCGCCGGGATGATGAGACGACCCGGCTGCAGTGCATCGTCTTCCATCAGGAACGGGGCGATATTTCCGTACGCGATATCGGCAGTGCCATTGACACGATGCTGTACAGGATCTGGTACCGGAGCGGTGCCGTCCGCATCCAGTACAGTTTCAATACGGAGAAATTCTCGGATCTGCGTGAATTCTGGCTGGATCTGGAAGATGACAAAGAACCGGGCATCGGCATCTTTGCATGCAGCCCGGCAAACTCAAGTTTTGACTGCACCTTTTCGGAAATGGTGCTGGAAGAAGAATAGAAGGAGAACTGAAAAATGAGTGCTGAAGAAAGACTGATCCGCTACTGCCGGATCGATACACAGAGCGATCCGGCAAATGAACAGGTGACACCTTCCTCCGCAAAGCAGTTTGATCTGGCAAGAGTCCTGGAAGCAGAACTGAAGGAACTCGGACTGGAAAATGTTGTCTGCGATGAACATTGCTATGTCTACGGCATCCTGCCGTCGAATCTGGACAGAGAATGCAGAACAGTCGGTTTCATTGCCCATATGGATACCGCCCCGGATTACAGCGGAACCAATGTGAATCCGCGGATCATTGAATGCTTCGACGGCGAAGATATCGTACTGAATGATGAATGCACGATGTACATGGATGATTTCCCGTGGATGCGTTCGCTGAAGGGAAAAAGGCTGATCGTCACCGACGGCACGACGCTTCTCGGTGCGGATGACAAGGCCGGCATTACCGCCATCATGGAAGCTGTTTCCTATCTGGTATCGCATCCGGAAGTAAAACACGGCAGGATCGCGGTCGGCTTCACACCGGACGAAGAGATCGGCAACGGTCCGAAATACTTCGATATTGAAAAGTTCGGTGCGGACTTTGCCTATACGATGGACGGCGGCGAAGTTGCGGAAATGAGCGATGAGACATTCAATGCGGCCAGTGCCGCTGTCAGTTTCACCGGTTTCTCGATCCATCCCGGATCTGCGAAAAACCGGATGATCAACGCTGCCCGGGTCGCTACGGAATATGCCCAGCTGCTGCCGCAGCATATGGTGCCGGAGCGCACCGAAGGCAGAGAAGGATTCATGCATCTGCACGGCATGTCCGGCGACTGCGACAAGGCGCAGATCGATTATATCCTGCGCGATCACGACAGCGCGAAGCTGCAGGCCATGAAGGATATGATGGTGAAAGCGGCGGAGTATATCAATATGCAGTACGGTGACGGTACTGCAAAGGTCGAATTCAGAGACAGCTACCGCAACATGAAGGAAGTTCTCAAAGACCATCCGGAAGTATCCGCGATCGCCTGGAAGTCCCTGCAGGAACTCGGACTGACACCTGTCAATACACCGGTCAGAGGCGGAACAGACGGCGCAGAGCTTTCCTACAGAGGTCTGCCGTGTCCGAATCTCGGCACCGGCGGCGGCAATTTCCACGGCCGCTATGAATATCTTGTCGTGGAGGAAATGGAACAGTCGCGCGATCTGATTCTGAAAATCATCAGCCATGTCGCTGAAGGAGAGTAATTATGCTGTTTACCTGTACGATGAATCCGTCCCTGGATTATTACATGGAAGTGGACGGACCGCTGATCAGCGGCCAGCCCAACCGTTCGACGCTGGAATATTTTGAAGCCGGCGGCAAGGGAATCAATGTTTCGATCGTTCTTTCCAACCTGGGCATTCCCAGCAGTGCCTTCGGTTTTGTCGGCGGATTTACCAAGGACTTCTATATTTCGCTGCTGGCCAAATATGAAGAGATCCGTCCGAATTTCACCTACATCAACGGACACACCCGGATCAATGTGAAGTGCCATGCCGAGGAACATACGAACCTGAATGCGACCGGACCCTATATCACCCGGGATGACATGAAGGACATGATGCGCAAGGTCGGCCGTCTGGCGGAAGGCGACTATCTGGTGGTTGCCGGCATCACCCAGGAATACCTGGAAGCACAGGTGAAGGAGATGCTGGCCAATGCGGTCAATGAGAAGGTCAAGGTAGTTCTGGATACGAACGAAAACCTGATGCGGGAGATGCTGCCGTATCATCCGTTCATGATCAAATGCACATCAAGAGAACTGGAAGATCTGGTACAGAGAGAACTTCCGGATGAAAATGCAGCGGTACAGGCTGCCCGGGAAGTATATGAACAAGGTGCGGAGAATGTCATCATTCTGCAGGAAGACGGCACGGCGCTGCTCGTCTGTTCGCTGGGATGCTTCAAGGCAAATGTGCTGAATGACAAAGAAACGGTCAATACCGTCGGTACCGGCGATTCCATGGTGGCCGGCTTCCTGATGGATTATCTGCGTTCCAGAGATACGATCGATGCATTCCGTTTCGGTGCATCCTGCGGTTCGGCAACGGCATATTCCAGGGGCTTTGCGACCAGGGAAAAGATCGATTCCTTCTACAAGGATACCGAAGTAATTCAAATTGACTGAAGAGTTTTCCCGTGATAACCTCTAACGATAGGAGGTATCTGATGAAAAAGACTGTACTGTCTGTTCTTGCGGCATGCATGCTCATGGGCTGCGCACCGGCGGAAAAAGAAGAGGAACAGAAGGCTGTCATCACGAATGATGTTCTGTTCAACAGCAAGCCGGCAGATCTTTCCAATTATCAGTTTCTGCCTGAAGAAACAGGGGATTTTGAAGAGATTACATTCCGTGAAGCGCTGCGCTTCTTTACCGAAGAAGGATCGGGAATCCTGTATTTCGGCTATGATACATGCTACTGGTGCAACCGGGCGATCCCGGAACTGAATACCGTTGTGATGGAATACGGTGTGCCTGTGTACTATGTCGATACGCATGGGAATTTCACGATGGAAGAAGTAGAGGCACTGCTTCCGTATATCGAAGAGACATTCATCACAAATAAAGACGGCGAACCGGAGTTCTTTGTGCCGGAAGTCATCGGCATCAAAAAGGGAAAAATCACCGGATCGCATATATCACTGGTCAAATCGTTCAACGGTACCAAGGAAGAAGACCAGCTGACTGATGCGGAAAAGGAAGAACTGCGGGAATTCTACAGAGAAATCATACTCGCAACAGCGGACTGACCGGAAGGTCTCCGCTTTTTTTGTTTTGGGGAAGTCAGCCGTTTATTGACTGCATCAGTAATCGATATTATCATTAGTTCAGTCTAACTAACTTATAAATGAGGAGGAATAACAATATGTTCGGATGGAGTAAAGCAAGACTGATCGGTTACGGATTTGTGCTTGGAACTGCAGGTGTAAAGATTCTCAGCAGCAGCGATGCAAAACGGGTGTATACACATGTTACGGCTGCCGTGATGCGCGGTGTGGATGAGACTGTCAGAATCGTACAGAATGTCAGAGAAAACTGTGAAGACATTGCATCGGAAGCGAAAGCGATGAATGAGCAAAGGGCCGCGGAAGAACGTCAGCGGCAGATTGAGGACGCAAAGGCACTGTTATCCGAAGGGCAGGCATAATCCATGAACTGCCGTATTCTGCATGAAATCGCAGGACGCATGCGGGTGCATATCTGCCAGCCGTCCATGACGATGGAAGAAGCAGATCTGCTGCAGACATACCTGGGCGGAATCAGCGGCGTTACGGACGCAAAGGTAAGCGAACTGACCGCAAATGCGGTGATCCGCTACAGGCCGTCAAGCCGTCAGGAAGTTCTGCATGCATTGGCATCTTTTGACTATGATACTGCGGATACCGTTCTGCCGGAGCATTCGGGAAGAGCGATGCAGAGAGAATATATGAACCGGATGACCGTGAAAATACTGCGGCGGGCATGTCTGCGTCTTTTCGTTCCCGCCGGTATACGCAAGGTCATCACAGCAGCGAAATCGGTACCGTATCTGTACCGGGGCATCTGCTGTCTACTGCAGGGAAAGCTGCGCGTCGAAGTTCTTGATGCGGCATCCATTCTCACCTGCATTCTGCGCCGGGAATACAACTCTGCCGGGCAGATCATGTTTCTGCTCGGTATCGGCGATCTGATGGAAGAATGGACGCACCGCAAGTCTGTCAATGATCTGGCGGATGCGATGTCTCTCCATGTGGATAAGGTATGGCTCCGTACGGATGACGGCAGCGAAGTTCTCTGCGGCATCGATCAGATCCGGTGCGGAGACATCATATGCGTCCGCAGCGGCAATGTCATTCCGCTGGACGGAGAAGCCTGTGCCGGTGAGGCAATGGTGAATCAGTCCTCACTGACAGGGGAACCTCTTTCCGTACGCAAGACTGCCGGCAGCTATCTCTATGCCGGGACGGTCGTGGAAGAAGGAGATCTGGAAATCACCGTGCGGAATACAAACGGCAGCGGCCGGTATGACCGCATTATTTCAATGATCGAGGAATCGGAGAAACTGAAATCAGAAGCCGAGACCAATGCGTCCAGACTAGCGGACAGGCTGGTTCCCTGGACATTCGCCGCAGCCGGTCTGACATGGCTGATCACCCGGGATGCCAACCGTGCGGCATCCATACTCAATGTGGATTTCTGCTGCGCTCTGAAACTGTCCATGCCGATTGCCGTGCTCTCAGCGATGCGGGAAGCCGGCACCCATTCGATCTCCGTGAAGGGCGGAAAATTCATGGAACTGGTTGCAGAGGCGGATACGGTCGTATTTGATAAAACGGGAACATTGACATCTGCCCAGCCGTCGGTCAAAGCGGTGATTCCATTTAACGGCAATGATGAAAATGAAATGCTGCGGCTGGCTGCCTGTCTGGAAGAGCACTATCCGCATTCCGTTGCAAATGCAATCGTCAGAGCAGCTAAGATCAGGAATCTTGAACATGAAGAAATGCATTCCAGCGTCAGCTATGTCGTAGCTCATGGCATTGTCAGTACCGTCAACGGTGAGCGGGTATGCATCGGCAGCGGCCATTTTATCTTTGAAGATGAAGGATGCACGGTTTTGGAAAATGAACAGCTGAAACTGCAGGAACTGCCGGATGAATATTCACATCTCTATCTTGCAGTGGGCGGTATTCTTTCCGCGGTCATACTGATCGAAGATCCGGTCCGGGAAAATGCAGCGGATGTCATCCGCGGACTGCATGATCTCGGCTTTGATTCACTGGTCATGATGACCGGAGACAGCCGCAGAACAGCAGCTTCGGTTGCGAAGCAGATCGGGGTTGATGACTTCCGGGCAGAAGTACTGCCGGAAGATAAAGCGGCGTATATACGCAGCTGCCGTACCGGCGGACACAAAGTCATCATGGTCGGCGACGGTGTAAACGATTCGCCGGCGCTTTCGGAAGCGGATGTCGGCATTGCCGTCAGTTCCGGTGCAGCCATTGCCCGTGAGATCGCCGATATCACAGTGACGCAGGATGATCTTTCCTCATTGGTAACACTGCGGCATCTCAGCGAAGGACTGATGCGGCGGATCCGCAGAAATTATACGGATATCATATTGTTCAATTCGGCGTTTATTGCACTGGGCGCTGCCGGGATTCTTTCTCCCGCGGCAACAGCGCTGCTGCACAATACTTCAACGATTGCCATCAGTCTGCGCAGCACGGCAGATCTTCTGCCGCAGATGCAGGCATAGCAGGAACGCACGAGAAGCGGGGATGAAAAGTCTCCGCTTTTTTCTGACGGGTATATAATATAGTTATGTTTTTCTTCCGGCGCAGGAAAAAGAGAATTATTGAAGGAGAACGTATTGATCTGCATGTGGAGACGCAGCGTCCGGCAGATGCTTTCAATGATTTTGTGCCGTCTGTGATCTATGGCATATACCGGCATGACAGCCAGATCAAGATCGGTGAATGCGATCTGCGCATCGGCATGAACAAAGAACTGTATTATGCCGGCAATATCGGCTACCGCATCTATGAGCCTTACCGCGGACACGGCTATGCGCTGCAGGCGGCGAAGCTTCTGATGAAAGTGGCGGCGGATACATATCATATGAAAGAACTGCTGATCACCTGTACACCGGACAACATTCCTTCCCGCAGAACGATCGAAAAACTCGGTGCGGAACTGATTCACGGAAACATCCCCGTACCGCCTTCGCACTGGCTGTACAAACGGGGAGAAACCGTCAAGAATATATACCGCATTATACTCTGAGCCATAAAACTGATATAATACTCAGTATGCGGCGGATACTAAGAGTTATTACAAGCAGACTGCTGATCATCGTGCCCCTGTTCGCATTGCAGCTGGCGGCAGTTTTCGGTCTGTTCTACAGAATATCCCTGCTGCCGCAGATCATGTCGGTCATCAATATGATGTCCATCGTACTGCTCGTGTATGTGCTGAACCGGAACGATGATCCGGCCTATAAGATCGCCTGGAGTATTGCAATCCTGTCGCTGCCGGTCATCGGCGTACCGCTGTATCTGCTCGCCGGCAACCGCAAGGTTCCCAAGAAACTGTTCAACGGAACGATCCGGGCAAGCAAGGATATGGACGGTCTTCTGACACCGGATACATCCATCCTGGAGAATGAACCGGAACAGATCCGGAATCTCTTCCGCTATGGCGAAGAGAGTCTCGGACTGCCGGCATGGAAGAATTCAGACAGCAGATATTTCGCCAGCGGCGAGGAATGGTTTCCGGTATTCAAAGAAGAACTGAAAAAAGCAGAGCATTTCATTTTCCTGGAATACTTCATCATCGACAAGGGAACCGTACTGGATGAAGTCCTGGAGATCCTGAAGGAAAAGGCCAGACAGGGGATCGGTGTCAAGATCATCTATGATGACTTCGGTTCGATCACGATGCCCTGGAAATTCGAAAAGGAACTGCGGGAAGCAGGCATTGAGGCCTATCGTTTCAATCACGTGCGTCCGGCTCTGATCTTTACGATGAACAACCGTTCGCACCGCAAGCTGACCGTCATCGACAACCGCGTTGCATTTACCGGCGGTGTCAATCTGGCCGATGAATACGTCAACCGGATCAGCCGGTTCGGCTACTGGAAAGACAGTGCGATCATGATCCGCGGTGAGGCGGTATGGTCGTTTACCGTGATGTTTCTCGGCATGCTCAGCTTTGCCCGGGGAGACCTCGGTGTCGATTATCTGAAATACAGGCTGCCCGCCGGAAATTACTATGACGGGGGTATCTATCAGCCGTTCTCGGATACGCCGACCGATGAAGAAACCGTATCGATGAACATGCATATGAATATGATCCGCAGTGCATCGGAATACCTGTATATCGATACACCGTATCTGATCCTGACGGAATCGGTGCGCAATTCCCTGATCCTTGCCGCAAAAGACGGTGTGGACGTACGGATCCTGACACCGTATATACCGGACAAGAAGATCGTTTTTCAGATCACCAGAGGCAATTACATGCCGCTGCTGAAAGCCGGTGTGCGCATCTATGAATATACGCCCGGCTTCAATCACTGCAAGAACTTCGTATCCGATGACAGAGTCGCACTGGTCGGCTCGGTCAATATGGATTACCGGAGCTATTTCCTTCATTTTGAAAACGGCGTTCTGCTTTATAAATCTCCGGAAGTACTGAAGATCCGGGAGAACTTTGAAGAAGCACTGAAGCAGAGCCATGAGATATCCCTGGAAGAAATGCAGAAGACCCGGCTGCCGGTAAGGCTGATCCGGGCCGTGCTGAGTATTCTGATTCCGCTGGTATAAAGGAGAAACATATGGAACGTTACGGACTGGTACTTGAGGGAGGCGGTGTCCGCGGTGCATATACCGCAGGCGCGCTGGCCTGGCTGAATGATCACGGCATATCATTCGATTACAGCGTAGGCATTTCAAGCGGTGCGGTTTATCTGTGCTGCTATCTGATGCATGACAATAAAACATCGTACATGATGTCCGCCCACTATGCGGCTGATCCGTCGGTCGTCGGTGTGCAGGCCCTGCTGCGGAGCGGCTATTATGTCGATTATGAAAAGATCTTCGATGAATTCCTGCGGGGCAGGGAAGGCATGACGCTGCAGCCGCTGATCGATGAAAATCCCGATATGGAAGTCGGTGTCTATGATCTGAGCCAGGGAAAAACGGTTTTCCTGGGACCGAAGGATCTGGATCCGGATCTGAAGCTGCTCCGGGGAACATGCGCTCTGCCGGTCGCCTCGGCGGTTGTTGAATACAACGGCCACAGAGTCCTGGACGGCGGCATTACGAAGATGATCCCGATCGAGAGGGCACTGGAAAAGGGCTGCACGAAGTTCATGGTCATCACGACCAAGCCGGCGGATTATGTCCGCAAGCCTGCTTCTCCGATCGTCAAGGTGATGATGAAATACCTGTACAGGGAATGCCCGCAGGCAGCGAAGGATTATGAAGTACGGCATCTGAATTATTATAAGCAGATCGGCCTTGTCAACTCTCTTGCGGAAGAGGGAAAGGCAATCCATGTATATCCGAGCAGAACGATCAAGGCAAGCCGCTGGAAGGCGGATGAGAAGAATACGGAAGCGCTGTATGCCCTGGGCTACAGCGATATGGAAGCCCGTGCGGAAGAAATCAAAGCCTTTATGGCAGACAAGGGAAAAGACTGAAAGCCTGTGCATGCAGGCTTTTTCTCTTGCAAACAGGTATTCTTTTCAGTCTGCTTACGATAGAATAAATACATAGGTAAAAGGAGAAAAACAATACTATGAGTTTTCCGAAAGGTTTTTTATGGGGCGGCGCAACAGCGGCCAATCAGTATGAAGGCGGATATCTTTCCGGCGGAAAAGGACTGGCAGTCGCGGATACGCTGACCGGCGGCGACGGCATTCACGGCATTCCCAGACGGTTCTCAATCGAACTGGCTGACGGCACAAAGACCACGATCGGCGGACGGGAGGAAGTTCCGGCAGGCGCCAAGGCATATGTCGATCCGGACGTATACTATCCCAGCCATGAGGCAACGGATTTCTATCATCACTGGAAAGAAGACATTGCGCTGTTTGCGGAAATGAACTGCAATGTGTTCCGTCTGTCCATCAACTGGACCCGTATCTTCCCCAACGGCGATGATGAGACACCGAACGAAGAAGGTCTCGTCTTCTATGAAAATGTCTTCAATGAATGCAGAAAATACGGTATTGAACCGCTCGTAACCATCTATCATTTCGACTGCCCTCTGCATCTGGCGAATGAGTATGACGGCTGGGTCAGCAGACATACGGTTGACGCATTCGAAAACTACTGCCGCACGATCTTCACGAGATACAAGGGAATGGTCAGATACTGGCTGACGATCAACGAGATCAACATCAACACCAACTTCATGATGAACGGTGTGCATGAACACATCTCCAACAAGCAGAATGCGGAACAGTGCAGATGGCATCTGTTCGTCGGCAGCGCGCTGGCAGTTACGATCGGTCATGAGATCGATCCGGAAAACAAAATCGGTCTGATGATCGCCCATGGCGCAACCTATCCGTATTCCTGCAATCCGGAAGATGTCATGTGCGAAATCACGACAGCCCATGACCAGAAGTGGTTCTATGGCGATGTCCTGTGCCGCGGCTACTATCCGGCATACAAGCTCAAGCAGCTGGAGAGAGACGGCATCGTGATCAAGAAGGAACCGGGCGATGACGAACTGCTGAAGAAGGGTGTCGTCGACTTCTATTCCTTCTCGTATTACAGTTCTGCAACATATGCAGCGCATCCGGAACAGATCAAGCAGGTCGAAGGCAACCAGGTCAGAGGTCTGCAGAATCCGTATCTGACAGCTTCGGAATGGGGCTGGACGATCGACCCGCTCGGACTGCGCATCAACCTTAACCAGATCTATGACAGATACCAGCTGCCGATGATGATCGTCGAGAACGGTCTCGGTGCGATCGATGTCCGGGAAGAAGACGGTTCCGTACACGATCCCTACAGAATCGATTACATGCGCAAGCATATCAAGGTCATGAAAGATGCCATTGAAATCGACGGCGTCGACCTGTTCGGCTATACACCGTGGGGCCATATCGATCTTGTTTCTGCCGGTACAGGTGAAATGAGAAAGAGATACGGATTCATCTATGTCGACAGAGATGATGACGGCAACGGCGACTTCGCAAGATCCAAAAAGGATTCCTTCTATTACATGCAGAAGGTCTACGGTTCCAACGGCGAAGATCTCGACTGAGTTTTGGGGAGAAGCAGAAATGCTTCTCTTTTTATTTCCGAAAGAAAAGCGCCGTCATCAGAAGGCGCTGTATTCATTGATCTTTGAAGTGACGCTGCTGTCGGGCATGCACTCCGCATGCCGCCATGATTTCAGATAGAGACAGTAGTATTCGTCAAAGGTAAGCCGGGATGCCTGTACCATTCTGGCAATATCCTTTCCGACATAGCGGTAATGTTCCGGTTCCGGCTCCATGCCGGTGATTTCTTCTTTGCCCTGCGGATAGCGCTCGATGAAGCCGTAGGAAGCGCTGTTTGTCTTCAGCCACTGACGGCAGGAGGAATCCGCAAAGTCCACCGATGTTTCATAGGTTGCGGCAAGGTTGACGCAAAGACCGGTCTGATGTTCGGAATGGCCGGCTCTGGGCGTGTACCAGTCTGCTTCTGTCTTCGGCATCTGGTTGACTGCCATCTGATAGGTGTAATCCAGGGATGCGTAATCCCAATAGGAGGAGGCGATGAAGAAGGCACTGCCGCCATTGACGCTGCCGGCACACATTTCCTGGGCGGCTTCGGCAGCTTCCTTCCGCAGGTACATGCCGTAGACGGCATACTGCATCGATATTTCCGTCAGATCTTCCGGTTCATATTCTTCGCTCAGGTAATAGGTGCGGTTGACCAGCACCGCGGCAGAGCCGGTGTTTTCCGCCGGTGCTGTTGTCTTGTACATGGAGCGGTACAGACCGTCCAGGACAAAGCGGTCGACCGAGTTTTCACTGTGATGGGCAAGGCAGTCTTCAATATAGCCGTTTTCATCCCATTGATAGTCATAGACGAGCAGGGGTGTCATCTCCCAGAATTCCAGGTTTGCGAACAGGTTTTCGATCTGATCCTGTTCATAGCCCATATCCTGCAGACGGCGGGCCAGCAGAAAGTCTTTTTCATTCAGCGTACGGCCTTCCTTTACGGCGGCATACAGACTGATATAATCGCGGTTCAGCGTATGGGCGGCGATGGATTCGGCCAGATACGGGGAATAATAGCCGCCATTGATGATGACATGCTGCAGATCCTCTTCCCGGACTGCCTGAATCTGTTCTTCCGTATAGCCCATCTCCTGCAGCGTCCGGTCCATTTTGAAGCGGGGATAGAAAACCAGAGCCGCAATGGCCGCAACGATGAAAAGCGGGATCAGCAATATGCTTTTGCGGATCCTGCGTCTTTTCTTCCGGATCGTTTTCTGCGTCGTTTTGCTCATAGTTCTATATCAAAGAGATTCCAGGGATATTTCGCCGGCGGAAGATGGCTGAAGGAGACTTCTTCCTTTTTCACCGGATGGGGAAAGGTCAGTCTGCATGCATAGAGCGCAATCTGGCCTTTTGAAGCATTTTTGTTATAGCGCTGGTCATGGACCAGAGGCAGTCCGCGCGAAGCAAACTGAATCCGGATCTGGTGCGGACGTCCGGTTTCCAGACGGATCCTTACCAGGGTCTTGTGATCTCTGACCGCGAGCACCCGGTAGGAAAGGGCGGCATATTTGCCGTGTTCCCTGTCCGTCACATACGCGGTATTCTCCCGGGTATTCTTGCCGAGCCAGTCTTCCAGTCTTCCTTCTTCGGTCTTACAGACACCGTCGAGAACGGCAAGATATTCTTTTTCCATCTGCCGGTTCCGGACGGATTCGGAAAGTCTGGAGGCGGCTTTGGAGGTTCTGGCAAAGACCATGACGCCGCCGACCGGACGGTCCAGCCGGTGTACCAGGCCGAGATAGACATTGCCGGGCTTGCTGTATCTGTCTTTCAGATACTGCTTGAGGGCGCTCAGAACATCCGCGTCTTCCGATGTGTCTGCCTGTACCGGCATATTTACCGGTTTTTCTACAACGAGCAGATGGTTGTCTTCATAGAGAACAGGGATCATTTTCTCTCCCATCTGCCGTAGATGCCGCAGGGCAGCAGCAGGTCCCGCTGCAGCAGAGGCAGAGCGACTTCTCCGGCGCTGACTTTTCCTTCCGGTCGTTCCGGCAGGATCATCGTTTTCATCATGTCTTCCAGAACAATCGAGGAGAATCCGGTCGTATAGCTGTTGATCAGGAAGAACAGGGCATTTTCATCGAGAATATCGAGGCATGCTCTGATCAGGGTACTGATCTCTTTTTCGAATTTCCACATTTCACCGTTGGGCCCCCGGCCATAGGAAGGGGGATCCATCAGGATACCGTGGTAGGTATGGCCTCTGCGCTTTTCGCGTTCCGTGAATTTGAGGCAGTCATCGACGATAAACCGGATCCGGCTGTCCTGCAGACCGCACAGGTCCCGGTTTTCTTTCGCCCACTGCACCATGCCTTTGGAGGCATCGACGTGCACGACTTCGGCGGCGCCGGCTGCGGCACAGGCCATGGTCGCACCGCCGGTATAGGCAAACAGGTTGAGGATGCGCAGCTCTTCATCCGCATGGGTTCTGATCAGTTCGCTCATCCAGTCCCAGTTGACCGCCTGTTCGGGGAACAGACCGGTATGCTTGAAGCCGGTCGGGCTGACTTTGAAGGTCAGTTCCCGGTAGTTTACCGTCCAGTGTTCCGGCAGCTGTTGCCGGTATTCCCAGCTTCCGCCGCCTTTATTTGAACGGTGATAGACGGCATCGGCGCTGTTCCACAGAGCCCGGTCTTTATCCTGGGGCCAGATGGCCTGCGGGTCCGGTCTGCGCAGCACGATATTCTGCCATTTTTCGAGTTTTTCTCCGTCGCCTGCATCGATGCAGGTGTAATCTTTCCATTTATCCGCAATTAACATCATGCGACTATTATATCATCTAAAGCACTCCGGTCTCATGGTATAATATCCGGTGTTTAAAATTAACGGAGAATCTATGATCGATATCAATCAGCTGAATGAAAATCAGAAGAAAGCAGTGCTTTCCGAATCGAAATACATACGTGTCATCGCCGGTGCCGGCTCAGGCAAGACCAGAGTCCTGACCATGCGGATTGCACATCTTATTGAGGATACTTACGTGAAGCCATGGCGTATCCTGGCGATTACATTTACAAACAAGGCCGCCAACGAAATGAAGGAAAGGGTCGGCCGGATGCTGGGGGACAGGGATGATACGCCCTGGATCTCCACGATCCATTCGCTCTGCGTACGCATCCTGCGCCGGGATATCGGAGCGCTCGGCTATCCTTCGTCTTTTACGATCATGGACGCAGATGATCAGAAGACCATTCTGAAAGAAGCCTATAAAAAGTTTAAGATCGATGCGTCGGATTATTCCCACGGATCCATGCTGAGCTATATTTCCAATAACAAAACAGCCGGGATCACCGTGGAGAAGGCATATGAACTGGCCGGAAGCTACCGCGATGACCAGATCAAAGCAGGTGTCTATGAGTTCTATATGGAACGGCAGAGATCTCTGCAGGCCCTGGATTTTGATGATCTGATCCTGTGGACGGTGCAGCTGTTCCGCCATAACCCCGATATCCTGGATTACTGGCAGGACCGCTTTGACCATATTCTCGTCGATGAGTTTCAGGATATCGATGAAATGCAGTATAAACTGATCCGATTTCTGACCGGTTCGTACGGCAGTCTGTATGTTGTCGGCGATCCCGATCAGACGATCTATACCTGGCGCGGTGCGGATGTCAATATCATCATGAATTTCACCCGCGATTTCAAAGAGGCGGAAACGATCATTCTGAATGAGAACTACCGTTCTTCAAAGGCGATCCTCAACGGCGCCAATTCCGTGATCAGAAACAACCGCCACCGGGTCGAAAAGGAACTGTTCACAAACCGCAGCGGCGATGAGAAGATCACGCATTACGCTGCCGGAAGCGATGAGGAACAGGCTGCCTGGATTGCTTCAAAAGTCATTGAACTGCACAGGGCAGGAAAGCCGTACCGGGATATGGCGGTTCTCTACCGTTCAAACTATCTTTCCCGTTCGCTGGAAAAAGCGGTTTCGGAAGCACGGATCCCGTATATCATCTACGGCGGTCTGCGGTTCTATGAACGGCAGGAAGTCAAAGACGCGCTGTGCTATCTGCGTATGGCGGTATCGGCAGATGATCTGGCACTGCAGAGAGTCATCAACCGGCCCCGCCGCGGCATCGGCCAGAAAACGCTGGATACGATTTCCGAGACAGCACTGCGGGACGGCATTTCAATGTTTGCGGTCATTCAGCGGGGTGACATGAACAGCAGCCGGGCAGCGAAAGCACTGAATTCCTTTGTACAGATGGCAGAGTCCTGGCAGAACCGTGCGCAAGACAGAGATATTCCGGCGGAACGTCTGTTCCAGGATATTCTGGAAGAATCCGGCTATATAAAAATGCTGGAAGACAATGACGAGAAAGAAAGAATCGAGAACATCCGTGAATTGTTTGACGATCTGCGCGAATACATGGATAACAATCCCGATCATACACTGGATGAATATCTGCAGGAAATCACCCTGTATACCGACCGCGACCAGACGCTTTCTGCGGATTATCTGCAGCTGATGACGGTGCATGCGGCCAAGGGTCTGGAGTTCGATACGGTATTTGTCAGCGACCTCAATGACGGCATCTTTCCCAATGACCGGGCGATGAATGAAGGAAACAGAGGCGTCGAAGAGGAAAGAAGACTGGCCTATGTCGCCTTTACCCGGGCCAGAAACAAGCTGTATCTGACCGAAGCAGGCGGTTTCAGTTTTATCCTGCAGAGGCGCAGAACACCGTCCCGCTTCATCAATGAAATCGACAGCGAATGCATCGAGCACTTCCATGGGAATGTGTACAGTCCCTCGGGCATGGAAAGAACATCCTCTGTTCTCTATGACCGGGAACCGCTCTCTCTGAAAGAACGGCTGCCGGAAAAGGCAAAGTCCGGACTGAAAAAGGGAGACCAGGTAACGCATGACAAATTCGGAGACGGCATCGTGATCCGCTGCGACAACGGCATTGCGGAAATCGCATTTGCCTATCCCCATGGAGTTAAAAAGCTGATGGCAGGCCATCCCTCCCTGAAGCGGAAAAGAGGATAAGACATGGAAGACAGACTGCAGGAAATGCGGGAAATGGTCCGCCGACTGAATGAGGCGGCAGACGCATATTACAACGGCCGCGGCGAACTGATGACCGATTATGAATGGGATGCACTGTTCGACCGGCTGAAAAAACTGGAAGAAGAAACCGGAACCGTGCTGGAAGACAGCCCGACCATGAATGTATCGGCGGATTCGATCGCCGGCAGTAAGGAACCGCACGAGTTTGCGGCGCTTTCTCTGGCCAAGACGAAGAAACCGGAAGACCTTGTGAAATGGGCAGAAGGACGGAAGATCTGGATCTCCTGGAAACTGGACGGACTGACGCTGGTCGTTACATATGATCACGGCAGACTGAGCAGAGTCGTCACCAGAGGCGACGGCCATACCGGCACGAACATTACGCATCTTGCCGGTGCGATCCGGGGGATTCCTGCCCGGATCAAAGAACAGGGACATCTGGTGATCCGCGGCGAAGCGGTGATTTCCTATGCGGATTTCGAGCAGTTCCGGCTTGAATCCGGCGAAGATTATGCCAATCCGAGAAATCTGGCATCCGGTTCGCTGTCGCTCAAGGATCCCAAAGAAGTCGAACCGAGAAAAATCACCTGGATTCCTTTTACGCTGGTCTACTGTGAAAAGGAAATCATCTCCTGGGGCGAAAGAATGCAGTATCTCAGCGATCTGGGATTCAATACGGTCGAGCGGGAAGCCGTGGATGATCCGCGTCTTTCCGTGATCAATGAAGTCATTGACCGCTGGACACAGAAGGTCACCGGCGGTGAAAATCCGTATCCGGTCGACGGACTGGTCATCAGCTATGATGATACGGTCTATGCGTCCACCGGCAGTGTCACCGGCCATCATGCGACAAGAGCCGGCTATGCGTTCAAGTGGCAGGATGAAGCAGCGGAATCATCGCTGCGCTATATTGAATGGTCCTGTGCAGCTTCGACGATCACGCCGGTCGCCGTCTTTGAACCGGTCGAACTGGAAGGGACCGTTGTGAAGCGGGCATCTTTATGCAATATCAGTGAATGCGAGAGGCTCGGCATCGGCGGTGCCGGAACAGCGCTGTCGGTGATCAAGGCGAATAAAATCATTCCCAAGGTCATTCATGTCAGCCATACCGAGGGAACGCTGCAGATTCCGGACAGATGTCCGGTATGCGGATCTGAGACAATGATCTGCGTCTCACCGGACAGCGGCACGAAGACACTGCGCTGCACAAACAGCGAATGCCCGGCCAAGCAACTGAAGAAATATACCCGGTTTGTATCCAAAGCCGGCATGGACATTGACGGCATTTCCGAGCAGACACTGGCAAGATTCATCAGCGAAGGATGGATCCGCAGCTATGCGGATATCTACCGGCTCGGCAGCCATCTTGCGGAGATCCGGGAACTGGACGGATTCGGGGATAAATCCGCTGCCAATCTGCAGGCATCCATTGAGAAAGCGCGGACGGTGCAGGATCAGAAGCTGCTGTTTGCCCTGAATATTCCGCTGGTCGGCCAGGATGTCGCAAAGAAACTTCTGTCCCGGTATCCGCTTCAGGAACTCATCGAAACGGCAGTACAGACGGAAGATCCGGAATGCTTTGCGTCGATCGACGGCATCGGACCGGAGAAATCCGGTGCCTTTGTCCGCTGGATCAAAGATGACCGCAGCCGGGAAGCTCTGGAAGAACTGCTTACGGAAATCACGGTCGAACGTTCCCAGACGCAGCCGCAGGGCGAAAGATGCAATGGTCTGACCTTTGTCGTGACCGGCGATGTCTATCAGTATGCCAACCGGAATGCGCTGAAGAAATATATTGAATCGCAGGGCGGCAAGGTGACCGGCTCCGTTTCGAAATCGACGGATTTCCTGATCAATAACGACCTTGAATCCGTTTCCTCCAAGAATACAAAAGCCAAGCAGCTGAACATTCCGATTATTTCCGAACAGGAGTTTATCGACCGGTTTGCGCCGGATGGCGTATGATATAGATGCGATGCTGGTAAAACAGACGGAAAAAATGTAGAATGTATGTCGAGGTAATTTATGGCACGTAAAGTTGTAAAAAGAAGAGGTCATCTGACCGGGTTTATATTCTGGCTCTGTCTGCTGCTGATCGTGGCACCGATCGGAGCGATGGGCTGGATCCTGTATTCATCGCAGAAGGATTCCGGTACACCGGTTCTGGGCAACCGCTATGAAGGCGATCTGGATCCGGCAATCACCAAGAATCAGCTGGAAGAAGTTGAAAACAGCATCGCGGCAATGGAAGGAATCGAAAGTTCTTTCGTCAGAATGCCGACCGCTACCCTGCGGGTCTATATCGATCTGCCGGATGATGCGGGAACGGATACAGCCTATGCCAAGGCGGATGAAGCCTACGGAATCATCACTTCGATCCTTGATCCGGCTGTCTATTTCACCCAGTCGGAAGGCAAGAAGATGTATGACATGGAAATCCATGTATACAACCTGAAAGAAAACCGTGAATCGGACGGTTTCGTCTATGTGATCGCAACGAAGAACTCCAAGATGGAAGGTCCGAAGAAGCAGCTTGTCAGCGAACCTCTGGATGCGGAACTGGCACAGTCCCTGCGGGATGCAGCAGCCCGTGAGGAAGCAGCGCGTCAGGCAGAAGAGGAAGCAGCGCAGGCAGCAGCTGCTGAAGCGGCAGAAGGCGAAGCAGCACCGGCCGAAGGCGAAGCTCCGGCTGAGGGTGAAGCACCTGCCGAAGGTGAAGCAGCACCGGCAGAAGGCGGAAATTAAACAGGGGCAGGCAAAGCCCCTTTATTGATTATGAAAAAGAATGATACGTTTACAGCAGTATGCGAAGGCTATACAGAAGACGGATCCGGCGTCGTCAGAAATGACGGATTTGTCTTTTTTGTGCCGGGTCTGATCCTCGGTGAAAAAGCGGAGATCGGCATCAATGCCCTGAAGAAAAACTACGGCTACGGCAGGATCATCACAATCCTGGAAAAGTCAGAGCACAGAATCGAACCGAAATGCTCGGTCAGCCGGCTGTGCGGCGGCTGTCAGCTGCAGCATATGGATGATGCGGCACAGCGGGAATTCAAAGAAGAAAAGGTCCGTATGTGCTTCCGGCAGAATGCCGGCATTGAGCCGCAGATCGATCCGATCGTCAAAGCGGAACCGTACTGGAACTACCGCAACAAGGTTCAGATACCGGTTCAGGTAAACAAAGGCAGAACGGAAATCGGCTTCTATCAGAATCATACGAATAAGGTGATTCCGTATGAGCAGTGCGAGGTGCAGACAGAACTGTCCAATGAGATGAGTCTGACCCTGCGTTCGCTGTTTGTGAAGTACCGCTGTTCTGAAAGCATCCGCCATATTCTGATCAAGCACGCCCATGTCAGCGGCGAAGTCATGCTGTGTCTGGTGGTCCGGGAATATCCCTTTGCCGGCAGCCAGGAAATCTTTGAGACGATACAGAAGAAATATCCGCAGATTGCCAGTCTGTCGGTGATCGTCAACAGAAGAGAAGACAATGTGATCCTGGACGGGAAGGAAATTCTGATTGCGGGCAGACCGTATATCACGGAGGAACTGCTGGGATGCAGGTTCCGCATCCATGCCCGGTCATTCTTCCAGATCAATCCCTATACCACAAGAAAACTGTACAGCACGGCCATTGATTATGCCGGCCTGACGGGTAAGGAAACGCTGATTGATCTGTACTGCGGTACCGGTACGATCGGCATTCTTGCGGCAAAGAAAGCGAAGAAGGTATACGGCATTGAAATCGTCGCGGATGCGGTAAGAGACGCAAAGCGCAATGCGCAGGAAAACGGCATTGAGAATATCGATTTCTACAACATGGATGCAGGGCATGGTGCCCAGGCAATCATCCGCAGCAAAATCAAAGCGGATGTCGTTATTGTCGATCCGCCCCGCAAGGGCTGTTCACGGGATACGCTGGATGCGATCCTGACAATTGCACCGCAGAGACTGGTATATGTATCATGCGATCCTGCAACCCTTGCCAGGGATGTCAGGATCCTGATGGACCATGGCTATATGCCGGAGAAGATCACTCCGTTTGATATGTTCCCGCAGAGTGTGCACATCGAGACTATAGTGTTGCTACAAAAGTTGAACTCGTAGAAATCCTTTATTTTAAGCACTTTTACGAGCATTTCACCTTCGGTGAGACCGACTGG
>CADABS010000020.1 GCA_902786245.1 uncultured Erysipelotrichaceae bacterium | reverse complement strand
ATATGGATTTCGAAATATACAGAATATGATCGATATGATCTTTCTGAGATGTTCAGATATACCGGTGGATTTACCTTACAGGCTTCTTAAATCTGCCCATACTTCTTGATGAAGCCTCAGAAAAAACTTGTCAGGTATTAAACGATTGGAAAAACCATTATGAACATCTTTTATCTTCAGACGTTGAATCTCTTTTAAAAAGTGCTGGATGTGAATATGCTAAACATGATATTGATTTGCGTCGAGAAGACAGAAATGGCAATCATCCATCCATTAATGTTCTGGGAGACTATGATGTAATTGGTTTAAATGTTACTCGAAAAGAAATATATGTTATTGAATGCAAAGTTCTTAAACCAATAGGTTCAGTATTTGAACATAGCTGCCAACAGAAAAATTTTTTCGATAAAAAAAAGTATGATGAGAAATTTCAACTCAGAATTGACTATTTTACTTCTGTCGCCAACAGTTTTTTTGCATCGAAGGGATTCTCTGATACAAATAGTTTTAAGATAATGCCTTACATGGTAGTAAACAAAGTATTCTCGTCATATTATAAGACGGTCAAATTTCCGATAGTTACGTTCGACGAATTAAAACATATACTTTTAAACAACTAATCTTACTTCATTGTATTAAAATCCTGAGAAGAATACTAATCACTTAAAACAACATTTGCTTTTGTGCAACCTCAGTTTAATTCCTGTCCCCTGACCCCGCAAAGGCCCAATTTGTCCCCAAAATGGCAATAAGTTGTAAGAATATGTAACAACTTACTGGGGCCTCAGACAGCGAAAACAGCATTAATATTATATGCAGCAAAGATCCTGTTTCTGTGATGAATCAGGATCTTTTCTCTTAAGTACATACAGTCTGATAGGCACTGTTACCCCGCTCATCCGGACTGTATAATATTCTTGAGGTGAAGCATGGAACGCAAGTATAACCGGGACAGCATGTATTCTTAACGGGCGGCAATACACATCTGATCAAAGAATCCACGGTGCAGAGATATGCAGGAGGCTTCTACACCATAATCTTTGAAAACGGTGGCGGTATTAAAGTAAGAGAGTCCAGGATCTACCCTACTCGCAAGGAAGCAGAGCAGGCGATCCTGAACAGAAAGAGATAGGCAATCGGGATTTGTGGAGGTAATGTGTGCTGAAATATATAACGCTTCGGGAAATGCCGGATCTGAAAGAATATGCAGCGGATTGGTTTCACACCAAGTGGGGCGTCCCGAAAGAAGCATATTTGGACTGTATGGATGCTTATCTGCGCGGAAAAACAGAATTTGGCTGGTATCTCTGTCTGGATGAAGACAGGATCGTCGGCGGCATGGGCGTTATTGAAAACGACTTCCATAACCGGAAGGATCTATCCCCGAATATCTGTGCAGTGTACACCGAAGAAGAGTACCGGAATCAGGGAATCGCAGGAAATCTCCTGAACATGACAGTGAACGATCTTGGTCAAAAAGGAATCAACCCGGTATATCTTGTTACCAATCATGTCGGTTTCTATGAGCGGTACGGATGGAAGTTTCTTTGTATGGTTCAGGGGGACGGTGAGCCGGAAATGTCACACATGTACATTCACAGATAAATTCCGGCAGATCGAATTCTCGTGATGATCACAGGTTCTGCTGAACTCTCCTCAGCTCCGCCAATACCAACATACAGGACTGCAGCGGTCCTGTTTTTGTATAATAAATACAGAGAGATAAATCGGGGTATAATGGATTGATTCCTGGTGTAAACGATTCGTCGGTTGACTCCTTTCCGGCAGATACATACGCTGATTGTGGAGGTGCTTATAATGAATATTGAGCAATTTGGCGCATATATCACAGAAAAAAGAAAAGAGCGGAATATGACCCAGAAAGACCTTGCTGAGAAGCTGAATGTGACACCGAAAGCGGTCAGCAGATGGGAAAGATGTGTCGGGTATCCGGATATCGAAAATATCGAAGCGCTTGCGTCAGCTCTGGGGATCAGTGTTTTGAATCTGTTTGCCTGCGGTGACCCGGACGAGAATATCGAAGCTGACGATATTATGAAGCTTGTTCATGATTCTGTAGAGATCGAAAGGAAAAACAGCCGCATTCAGGAGAAGACCGTCAGCGGGATCGTAGTTGCCGTGACCCTGCTTACCGGGTTTCTATTCTATGCCGGAGGATTCGGTAATACAGGCGGTTCCGTCTTTTTCGGATTATTGTCTTCAGGAATCGTCGTTTCCTTGTTTTATCTGTTTTCAGAAGAGGATGTCAGAAACAGGAAGATCTACGGATGTATACTGGCAGCATTCACGTTTACTGTGATGGGGATCCTTTTGTTTGCTATACGTACAAAATAGCTTCCTGTTTGTGGAGGAAAAACCATGTTTACTGCTGATTATAAAAGTCTCATACTATCGTTCAACGAATTTCATCTCGTCGAAGCGAATCACATGCCGCAGTACGGAGAGTTCTGCCTGCTTGAGCTGAAGAACGGCGACTACACCGCCGGCGAATGGCAGCCCGATGATTACCGCAGCAAAAAATCAACATCCGGACAATTCATCCGCGGTACCGCCGACACGATAGGATCAGAGGAAGTGGAGAGATGGCATTCTCTTAAGCGTTACGATCTTACCGAGTGCCTTGAAGATGAAGAAATCGGACTGATAAATCTCGGACCGCAAGAAGAAGGCTGCCGAAACGTTCAGTTTGACGGCTTTAAGTCTTTTACCGATAGAAAGAACCCGAAGGAAGAACAGTACTGTCTTCTGATCATGAAGAACGGAACTCTTTCGGCGGGCAGATGGAACAAATGGCGGCACGAGGCCGGAGGCGCTTTTATTTATGCGCCCGCTCTGGGAAGCCACAGTTCGGATGAGGTGTGGGCGTGGACTCCTCTCAGCACCGATCAGTTCTTTGCGATGGAGCTGGAACGTGAGAATGAGAAAAAACGTGAAAAGAAACTCAATAAGAATCCTTCTGCCGACCCGGAGCTGTTCAAATACGGCATGGATATCAACGCATATTACGAGAAAGCGCTGGAAAAGCTGCGTGAAGAGTTCTGCTGGGCTACTCTGACGATGATGAAGAAAGAGACGCCCGTCTGGCAGATCGCGCGTCTTCATGGCAAATACGTTTTTGGTCAGATCAGCAAAAGTTATTATGACGATTCCGATATCGTGACTCCATGGACGGAAGGTGCAACCGCGGACGAGTTTGTTGATTTCCTTTGCAGATACACACACGATACTGTTAAAAACTCAAATCCGGAAGAAAAATTCAAGTTTGGCACGGATATAGACGTATATCTCGAAAAGGCTTTCAATAACGTCAAAAAAGATTATCACTGGCTTGATAAAAAGATTCTCAAAAAAGGCTGGCAGTATGATATACGCAAGGTAGACGGAGACCTTGAATTCGTCAGAAAATATGGAAATGAAAGCAAGTATTCCGTGTACGACGTTGAAAGCGCCGAAAGGTTTATAGAGACTGTTGAGTACGACTATCAAAGCGCGGCGCTTCAGGCAAATGAGACAGTGGCAAGTTATTCTCCTGAATTCGGACACATCAGTCTGCACGGATGGAACCTCGAACAATATGTTTTCTATAAGCTGCAGTCGGGCGACTACAAGGTCAGTGTGACGGCGGGAGACCGTACGGCCGGCGGAAGCAGGGAATTTTTCATAACACCTTACTGCTTCGAGGCAAAAACTTATGAAGAATTCCTTGACCGCTATCTGAAGATCGTTCCGGAATACTCCTTCGGTCTCGGTAAAAAAGAGCTTATGCCGGACAAAGACCTGAAAAAATTTCTCGGGTATTAAAAACGTATTGGAATCTTCGCAGGTGAAAAATGGAAAAAACCGAAGAAAAAAGGATATTCGACCTAGCGACCGAAAAACTCGATCTTTACGTTCCGCTGAGTCTTGAAGACGGCTGTACCGAAGATGCAAGAGCGTTCCTTCAGCCGGGTCGGCCTTTCGTGAGATTCGCCTTGAAGGAATTCATGAAAGAGCTTTTGTTTGAGCTTATAAAGCCCGTGGGAGAGTGGACGAAGGGCCCTTATTATATAGAAAAGTATACCGGCTGCAAAAAAGAGGACGTGGTCCGCAAAGTCCCTGAAGACCTCTGGTGCGACTGGCTCGCGCAGGCGCCCGACGAGGACAGGCTCGGCGGGTTTTGCGACATGGTCCGGTACATACGCGATATCTGCGGAAAATATAATGAGCGTGCACTGAAGCGCGCCGCAGAAATCAGAGAAAACTCTGCTTGTGATACCGGATCCATTGAGAAAAAAGGAAAGTTTATGGTGGAAACAAATTACGGTTTGCCGCTGACTCATGCAGAGGCAGAAATAGTTTTAAAGGAATCTGGTTTAACAATATCGGCTGATGCTTGACGAGGTAATTATTATGATAAAAACACTGAAAAAATTGTTCGGCGGAATAAATCTGACGTGGCCGGAATTGATTATATCCGCAATAGCTGCGGGAATTCTGACCGCAGTGATTGCGATGATTCCGGAACTTCACTATACTTCCTTCAATGCGATTACGGTAACATTTGAAGTATGGATACTGTTTGGCATCATTATTATCATGAACAGCAAATCCAATATTGATTCCGCATTGAAATGTTTTGTTTTTTTCCTGATTTCCCAACCGCTGGTCTATTTGATTCAAGTACCTTTTAATACGTACGGATGGAGAATATTCACATATTACAGATATTGGTTCATCTGGACACTTCTTTGTCTTCCGATGGGTTATATCGGTTATTATATGAAAAAAGGAAAATGGTGGGGGTATCTCATCCTATTGCCGATGATTGTACTGACAGGTTATTCCTATCAGACTTATTTTTCGGATTTTCTGTTTAATGTACCAAGGTATATCCTTATTTGCCTGTTCTGTGCCTGCATGATGATCATGTATCCTGTGATGATATTTGAAGACAGAAAGATCAAAACAGCCGGAGCAGTGATCGGCGGAATCGCTGTCATTATCCTGACTGTCATCGGTCTTATAAACCCGCCTGTATACAGTACGGAGATCCTGGGCAACAGTGAAGATCATGTATTTGATGATACCTATCAGGTTACTCTTGCAGACGAAACATACGGCAATGTAAAAATAATATATCTAGATAGCGTAAAAGACTATTTCGTGCACGCCGATTTTTCGTGCACGCCGATTTAAAGAAGGCCGGCAAGACCGTTCTCGTACTGGAGTCGCCGAGTGGAGAGAAAAAAGAATTTGATCTTTCTATTGAGAAGGACACATATGAAATAACACAGAAATAAGGATACGGACCATTGGAGACAATTGATCAATTCCAGTTTATGGGGATAGAACTATGAATAAGTTCAAAACAGAAAACTACTACAGGGAGCTTAAAACCAAGTCATGTCGCTGCTTATGCGTATAATATCGCCAGCTATCAGTTTGAAAACGGGTTTCCGATCAAAAGCGGAGAAACCATTGACAGTATGGATGTTTTTAGCGGAGAGATACAAAAGACACCTCGATGGACCGTACAATACGAAGACGCAATGGTGGAACCCTCCCGTACGGTGCTGGATATATGCTGCGGTGAATACGCAGGCGGCAACAGATAAGCATCAGCACCCGCAGAAGGCATAAAGAAATGCGTGCTGACCGGCATCATTCCCATTTGTCGGGATATCGGAGTTTTTGGAGAATGGAGCATACATGATCAGAAGAGCAAAAGAAGAAGATGCATCAAGAGTTGCGGAGATCCTTGTTTTTGTGAAACGGATGAAGTTCCGTCCGATATTTCAGGACGACGCCTATTCATTCGGCGAACTGCAGGTGCTTCCTGTAGCGAAGAAATACCTTGAAAGCGGCATCCTGAATCATATGCTTGTATATGATGACGGGATCGTAAAAGGACTGATCCATATAGAGGGAAATGAAATCGCCGAATTATATGTCGATTATTTCTTTCAGAATCAGGGTATAGGAACTGCATTGATCGAATACGCCAAAGAACACTATCCGGTCACATTTCTGTGGGCGATCGAGAAGAACACTGATGCGATTCGTTTTTATGAGGCACACGGTTTTCACCTTACAGATACAAAGAAACTTGAAGAAGGAACTGCAGAGTATCTTGTTAAAATGGAAAGAGCTGTCATTGAAACGCAGCAGATAAATATTTTGCAAGAGTCGGAAACATAGTTTGCGAAGAACGGAAACATAGTTTACAGTCACAAAACGGAAGAAAGCCGGCGTTTCTGCCGGCTTTGCCTGTTTCTAACGGTTTTTGCGGATCCATCTGCGCGCTTCTGCGGCTGCGTATTCATCTGCTTCTTCTTCGGTTTCCGGTACGAATTTACGTCCGAATTCATACGGCTGATCATTGTCATCCAGAGCTACGAATACACAGTATGCCCGGTTGATCTTTTTTCTTTCGCCGTTCAGCCGTTCGACATAGGTATCGACTCTGACTTCCAGGGATGTTCTGCCGCTCCAGGTAACGCATGCCTCCTGGACGACGGTATCGTTGAGATATGCCGCTTCCAGAAATGTCAGGTTGTCAACGCACAGCGTCGTCACCGGACATCCGGTAAATCTTCTTGCGGCAACCGCTGCGATGACATCGATCCATGTCATCAGCTGTCCTCCGAACAGACGCGGCTTTGCATACCCGTTGCAATGCTGGGGCAGCACGATCTGTACACTGCTGGTGATTTCTGCCATGATTTATTCCTCTTCGATTTCCAGCAGATGCAGAGCATCGATCCGCTCATCGATCGCCGAGCCTGTCTTTTCAAACAGCAGCTGTTCATTGTACATCTGGTATTTCTCACAGCCATGGCTGTAGATAAACCTCGAGACGAGCTTGCGGACGGTCAGTTCGCTGACCAGTATAAGCATCTCCTGCGATTTTCCGGCAAAGCAGTCCTCGAAGAACGTAAATACATTGTCCAGGACGGCACTGCCGCTTTCCATGTCTTCTTTGAGATCTGCAATCATCGTTCTCAATGCGTCTTTCGGATCTGCTTCCATGACCAGCGATTCCGCGATCAGACCGGCTTCGGATGCGGTTTCCACTTCTGCCGCAGTGCCTGTCTTTTCGCTTTCCGCATTGTACTGTTCGATCAGTTCATCGAGCAGATCGGGATCGATGTCTTTTCCTTTGACATCGAGCAGGACTCTGCGCATGGCATCTTCCCGGATCATCAGATTGCCCAGGGTATCCGTGAGCGAAGAAATGATCAGGGAGATCAGGGAGAGACGCTCATCGAACGGTGCGTTCTTTGCCCTTTCGATGATCTCCTGCGGGGCTCTGCCGGCAAGGATCTCGGGAAGTCTGTAATCGGACTGGTATTTGCGGTAGAGATCATAATAATTGGCAAAGTCGCGGGCGATCTCTTCATCCTGGATATACTGGGGAATCAGCTTGTTATCCACGGGAATGCCCATCTCCTCATACAGCGTGATCATCTGTCCCAGATCATCCCAGGAACGGGCCGTGACAAAACTCTTGCCGTCCACGGTTGCCTGTACTTTGTAGAAATGATTGGGACGGATCGAGAGATAGGAAAGGATCACCGGATGGATGCCGGTCTCTGCCGCAAAGTTCTTCCATACTTCATAATCCGGTTCCACTTCGATCTTCTTGAGACGGTCGAGCATGGCGATGTCATATTCTCTGACCGCGTCGTTGTATTCCGGCGGATTGCCTGCCGTGACGACGATCCAGCCGTCCGGCACCCGGTGTCTTCCGAATGTCTTGTACTGCAGAAACTGCAGCATCGACGGTGCCAGCGTCTCGGAGACGCAGTTGATCTCATCGAGAAACAGGATGCCCTGCTTTCTGCCCGTCTTCTCCATTTCGTCATAGACGCTGGAAAGGATCTCGCTCATCGTATATTCCGATACGCTGTATGTTTCCCCGCCGTACTGCTTTTCCGTGATATACGGCAGACCCAGGGCGCTCTGCCTTGTATGATGGGTCATGGAATAGGAAACATAGGCAAGGTCGAGTTCCTGCGCGATCTGCTCAACGATCGCGGTTTTTCCGATACCCGGTGCACCGACCAGGAATACCGGTCTCTGCTTGTTCACGGGGATGCGCAGATGCCCGTAGGGATCTCTGGCGCTGTATGCCAGCACTGCGTTTTTAATCTGATTCTTCGCGTCCTGAATATGCATGTGCGGTTTCTCCTTCTTCCAGATTGTATCTGATTGCCCATGGCGGTACATTTATGTCTTTGTTTCCGGGCGGAAACAGAAATGCGGTCTTGTACGGCGGTTTCTGTCCCGGATAGGCTCCGTCGCCGTCGGTGTAATACAGCAGTCCCTGCAGACGGCGCATGGCACCGCTCCGGATCTGTTCATCGATCCAGCGGAATACCGGCCGGAAATCCGTTCCGCCAAGACCCTTGATCCCGGTATCTTGGATATAGGCCTCAAACTTCTGCCTGCTGTCGATCACGGCGATATCGCGGATGACCATATCGCACTGTATGATATATACCGTATACCTGCCAAAGAAGTGTTCCCTCTGCATCAGCAGATCATAGGTTTTCTGCAGAAAGGACTGAACGATATCTCCCTGCACGGAACCCGATGTATCGATGGCAATGACCAGTTCCCTGATCCCGGCTGTCTCTTTGGTTTCCAGCGCTTCGATCAGCGGCAGATTGCCGTAGAGCGAAAGTCCGTAGGTATAGAAAATCGGCTCAAATTCGGCATCATTGATCTGCATCTTTTCGCCGCTGCGCATGAACTTTTTCAGGAACGTACCGTAATCGTATTTCTCCCGGTGCAGCTGCTTCAGCGACTGTACCAGTGCTTCGGTATTTCCGTTTTCCTTTTGGAACAGTTCGAGATCCATTTCGATTTTCTCGGAAATCTCCTGCCAGTCTTTCAGACGGTTTGCCGTCTTCTCTATCAGCGCATCTTCTTCTTTTCCCTGCAGCGGACTCTTTTCACCGGTATCGTGCGATGCCCCTTCAAACAGATTGTTTCCGGCAGCGGCCGGATCATCGCGGTTTTCTTCGCCATAGAGCTGTTCTCTTGATCCGGTGACATTGCGCAGATGATACCAGTCTTCATGCATGTCAAAGCGGAAGATCTGGCTCATCCATTTCACCCGGTCATTCTCGATTGTTTCCAGATACCGGCAGATCGAGGCGGCGGTAAAGACGGGTACCCTTTCCCGCAGCCAGGCAATCGCCCTGCGCATGTCTTCATCTTTTCTGCTTTCAAGACTCTCAATGCCAAGCGATAGGATCACGTTTTCGGTTTCGATATCGCAGGCAAGATCATAGAGCGAAGGCCTCTGGTTTTCCGCAAAGAACGGATGCTGGAAAACACAGTGCAGGACACTGTGCAGATATCCCCTTGCCAGGGCATTGCGGTCATTGCGGAAGGTCTTGATCACGGCGACCGGAGAATAATGAAAGAACCTGCCGTCACAGCGGTAATCGACCGCATCCGGTACGAAGATGAAACGGTTCAGGGCAATGTCCATAAACCGCAGCCGCAATGTCAATGAGGCGATGACATCTCTGAATATGTCTTCAGCGACCGCCTGCAGTTCTTCATCCATGTCTTTTCTCTTTTCTACAGCAGATCAAACAGATCTTCCAGACTTTCTTCTTTCGCATGATCCAGGGCCATGATCTTTGCTTTGACAGCCGGATCCTGTATATGCATCAGGGCATTGGAAATACTCTCCGGGGGAAATGCATTTCTCTTACATCCCGCATACAGCGCATCATAGCGCTTTTCTTTCAGGCATGTATCCAGCAGGACTGCATGATTGTCTTTGATCCAGGTGTCATATTCCGGATTGTCCGTACTGCCGGATTCCAGATAGTTGATACAGAGAATACAGCGGGCAGCCGGCTTCCATTCCCGCAGCGTTACATCGGGAATAACGGACCTGACGAGATTGTAATTCTCTTCGTTCTTTCCGTTATAGCGGCCGTTGGAGCCGAAGTTCCAGTACATATTCCAGTTGTTGTCGAGCATCTTCGGATGGATATGCAGACCTTCCGGAACAATCAGCCGCAGCCTTCCCCTTGTCTCAAAAGCACCGGTTCCGATGTTTACAAGAGATTCCGGCAGATTCAGTTCTTTCAGGGAAGAACATTGATAGAATACATTGTTTCCGAGTGTCTTCAGATGCGCGGGAAGATGGATCTGTTCCAGGCCAGTGCAGTCATCGAAGGCATTTTCTTCAATGACTTCGACTCTGTCGGGCAGAAGCACATTCTTCAGACCATGGGCCTGCTGGAAACAGGCCCGGGAGATCTTTTTCAGATTCCGCGGGAACTGTATTTCCTCAAGAGCATCGCATTGATAGAACAGGATCTTCGGCAGCGATGTCAGCGCATCCGAAAGTATGACCTTCTTCAGTCCATGGCAGCGGGAAAACAGTGCACTGCCGATATACGCTACGCTATCGGGCATCCGTACTTCTTGCAGGGCTTCGCAGTCATAGAAGGCATTGGATCCGATTTCCTTCAATGAGGAAGGCAGCGTGATCTGCTTCATGTCTGCAGCACCGTAAAAAGCGTAATCCGCAATGGAAACGATTCCTTCCGGAACCGCTACATGCGTATCACGTCCTTCGTATTTCTCCAGTTTGTCATTGCGTATCTGAAATGTCATAGCCCTTTATATGAGGAAAAGCCGGGGAGCGGACTCCCCGGCCTGCGGATCATAATCCGTTTGCGAGCAGATCCTGGACGACAGGATCTTTCGGATAGACACCGGCTGCCTTGAGCTCGGCGATCTTATCCGCAAACTGCGGCAGATACTTCTCGTGGGCAACAAGCAGTTCATCCAGGACTGTCTGGGCAACCTTGCCGTGTTCGACCTGCGGGTTCATTTCGAACGCCGCCAGTGCCAGACCGTAGTTGCCGGTGATGGCTGCTTCGATCGTGCATTCTTCCATGGCCTTCATGATCTGGACCCAGCCTCTTTCAGACGGATGGAAGCTGCCCCATGTCAGCGGCATCGGTCCTCTGCCGGTGATGATCGAAGAAATCTCAACGATACAGTCATACGGCAGATCGGCGATCGCGCCGTTGTTCTGGGTGGAAACGACCATATGCGTTCTCTTGTCATTGTAGATGGAAGAGATGCATTCGCATGCCGCATCAGAGTAATGCGCGCCGCCTCTCTTGGAGAGCTGTTCCGGTTTATAGTTCAGATTCGGATCCTTGTACAGTTCGAACAGTTCCGCTTCGGTCTGCTTGACCTGCTGGGCTCTGGTGCCGACCGTATTGAATTCTTCGATGGCATGCTTGAGCATTTCATCGTGCATGTAGTAATAGCGGTGGTATCCGCACGGAATCAGCTGGATCTGCTTGAGGTGATCCTTGAGGAACTTGCATTCAAAGATATTGGCAGGTGTTCCGTCATCGACGGTCGGATCATACATATTGTCGATCAGCTTGTCGGTCAGGTCATTGCCGGCCTGATCCGATACTCTGTGATAATGGAAATGGTTGAGACCTGCAAACTGATGAATGCATTCACGCTCGGTCAGACCGAACTGCGGCGGTTCTTTGAGCAGTGCGCCTACCGGCACATTGCACAGACCGACAGTCTTCTTCCAGCCGCCCCATTTGATCGCTGCTTCGGTGACCATGCCGGACGGATTGGTGAAGTTGATCAGCCATGCATTCGGGCAGAGTTCCTTCATATCTTCGATGATGCCGAGGATGACCGGGATCGTACGGAATGCCTTGAACATGCCGCCGGCACCGTTGGTTTCCTGACCGAGCATGCCATAGGACAGCGGAATGCGCTCATCCTTGATACGGGCATTGAGCAGACCGACACGGAACTGGGTCGTGACGAAGTCCGCATCCGGCAGAGCTTCTCTGCGGTTCAATGTCAGATGGACCTTGACATCATACGGTGTGGCATCCCACATGCGCTGGGCCATGGCACCGACGATCTCGAGCTTTTCCCTGCCGTCTTCGATGTCGCAGAGCCAGATCTCTCTGATTGGCAGTTCTTCATAGCGCTTGATAAAGCCTTCCATGAGTTCCGGCGTATAGCTGGAGCCGCCGCCGATCGTTACGATTTTAACGGGTTTCTTTTCCATGATGTTTTATTTTCTCCTTATGATATCTAAATTATACTTGGTTTCCGTATATTCAACAATGTACGCGCTCATGAATGTATGCATGTTTCATTTTTTTCAGCGTCTGCGGTGCAGAAACAAAAAGAAAACCGCATCTCTGCGGTTCACTGTTCTTCATCGCCTTCGCCGATCAGTTCCCGGATCAGCGGTACGATCTGCTGTGCTTTCTTCGATCCCCATTCCAGGGATGCACAGTATTTATCGGCAGCGGATACGACGAATCCTTCAACCGTATGCGGCTTGCCCTTGCCGGAAGGCCACATGTGATTGAGTATGCAGTCTTCCATGATCTCATTCACTTCGAAGTATTTCTTCGCATTGGAGAGCGCCTGGCGGGGATGCACGACGTTATGGCTGGCCCCGGTCTTGCGGAATTCCTTTGTGTCATAGAGATAGAAGTCATGCAGCATTCCCCCTCTGGCTGCGCTGACATAGTCCAGATTTCCGTTTTTGCACCAGAGAAAGGAATACCAGGCGACATTGAGGCAGTGCTGAAAGCGGGTCGTGCTGTTATGGTGCGTATATTCCATCAGTTTCCGGTATTCCGGGACCCGGGTGATATCCGCAACCGTATTGAGAAACTCCATGGCGGTTTCATTGTCCGCCTCGAGAAATGTCTGTTTGGAACCGATGATCTTTGTCAACTCTCCGCCTCCGGACTGCGGCTGTAGTTGGTTTCTCCCTCCGCCCGCAGATCTCTCGCCATCAGCTGCTCCAGGGCATCCTTCGGCGCTTTTCCTTCATACAGAACAGCATATACCTGATCCGTGATCGGCATTTCCAGGCCCATGCGCACCGCCTCTTCATGCACGGCTTTGCAGGCAGGAATCCCTTCCACGGTCTTTTTGTTTTCCTTCAGAAACTGCTCGGCGCTGTTGGCTCTGCCGATGGCATAGCCGGCCATGAAGTTCCGGGAATGTCTGGAGGAGCAGGTAACGATCAGATCGCCGACCCCGTCGAGTCCCAGGAATGTTTCAAACTTTCCCCCGACCTTCACGCCATAGCGGGTCATCTCGGCAAGACCCCGGGTCATCAGCGCAGCCTTTGCGTTATCGCCCTGGCCGATGCCTTCGAGAATGCCGCTGGCAATGGCCATGATATTCTTGAGCGCGACGCCGGTCTCCGCCCCGATGACATCGGTATTGCGGTATACCCGGAAATAGGAATTGGAGAAGAGCTCCTGTACTTCCTTCGCTGCTTCTTCATTCTCCGATACCGCATTGATCACGGTCAGCCGGCGGATAATGACTTCTTCCGCATGCGAAGGTCCGATCAGCGATACGACTGCCCTTCTTTTTTCCGCCGGCACGGTTTCTTCAATGACGACGCTGAGACGCTTGTGGCTGATGGGATGGAAACCCTTGGCGACATTGATCCAGATCACCGGCTTTGTGACATATGCCATCGCCTGCGTAATGACGGATTCCAGGGCTGCCGTCGGCACGGCACAGAGGATGAGATCCGCATCCTCAACACAGGAAATATCACAGGTTGCCTTTACATTTTCATGAACAGGCGCCTCGAAATACTTTGTGTTATGGTGGCGCAGCGAAATATCTTCGGCTTCTTCGCTGCTGATGCCCCACATGATTACTTCCCGGCCGTTATCTGCCAGAACCTGGGCAAGCGCAGTACCCCAGCTGCCTGTTCCGAGAACTGCCGTTTTCATTCCGACACCTTCTTGCGGACAATGATCCGGATCGGTGTGCCTTCCAGATCAAAGGCATTCCGCAGCGTATTCTCCAGGAATCTCTGATAGGAGAAATGCATGAGCTTGGGATCGTTGCAGGAGAGCACGAAGGTCGGCGGATTGGCCGATACCTGGGTGCCGTAGTAGACCCGGAAACGCTTGCCGTTGCGGGCCGGTGCCGGGTTGGTCACCTGCGAATCCATGATCACTTCATTGAGAATGTTCGTCGGGATCCGCCGCGATGCATTTTCATAGACTCGGTCGACTTCCGGCAGGATCGTATTGACTCTCTGCTTCGTCAGGGCGCTGACATAGACGATCGGCGCATAGGAAAGATAGGCAAACTCGGTGCGGATCTTTTCCGTGAACCGGTTCATGGTCTTATCGTCTTTTTCCACGGCGTCCCATTTATTGACGACGATGACGACCGGCTTGCCTGCTTCTGACGCATAGCCGGCAACGTGCTTGTCCTGTTCCCGGATGCCGGCTTCGCCGTCGATCAGGAACAGACATACATCACACCGTTCAATGGCGGTCATTGCCCGCAGTACGGAATACTTCTCGATTGATTCCCAGACCTTGCCCCGCTTGCGGATACCGGCGGTATCGACGATGACGTATTTCTTTCCGTCGTATTCAAACGGCGTATCGACAGCGTCCCGGGTCGTTCCCTGGACATTCGAAACGATCGAGCGCTCTTCTTTCAGAATGGCATTGACGAGAGAAGACTTGCCGACATTCGGCTCGCCGATGACAGCGATCCGGATTCCTTCGTTTTCTTCTTCCATCTTTTCCTCGGGCATGGCAGCCAGACAGGCATCCAGCACATCGCCGATACCGATGCCGTGAACACCGGAACAGGCGATCGGATCGCCCAGTCCGAGATTGTAGAACTCATAGATATTCATCAGACGGCTCTGGTCATCGATCATATTGACAGCCAGAACGACCGGCTTGTCCTGTCTCTGCAGGATCGAGGCAATATAGCGGTCATCATCGGTCAGACCGGTCTTGCCGTCCGTGACCATCAGGATGACATCTGCCTCCTGCATCGCAATCTGGACCTGGGCCCGGATCTCTTCCTGATAGGGCTGGTCGGCCAGCTGGATACCCCCGGTATCGATCAGACGGAATGTCTTTCCCGTCCATTCGCCCTTTGTGTAAATGCGGTCGCGGGTCACGCCGGCAGTGTCTTCGACGATGGATACCCTCTCTCCCGCAATCCGGTTAAAAATCGTAGACTTGCCGACATTCGGCCTGCCTACGATCGCGATCATTCCACTATTCATCCCTGCTTCTCCCCGGCAATAGCGGGTTCCACAATGCGCATCATCGCTGCGACGACTTCATCGATCGTCAGTTCCGAAGTATCCAGTTCGACTGCGTCATCCGCTTTGCGCAGCGGCGAATTCGCACGGTGCGTATCTTCGTAATCGCGCTGTCTGATCTCTTCGGCAATCGTTTCGACATTGCTGAGCGGCAGACCCTTTTCCTTGTTCTGCAGGTAGCGGCGCATCGCTCTTGCCTCGGCCGAAGCCGTCATGAAAATCTTGACTTCCGCATCCTTGAGCACGACCGTGCCGATATCTCTGCCGTCCATGATGAAACCCTTGTCCTCTGCCATTTTCTGCTGACGGGCAACAAGATCTTCTCTGACCTTCTTCATTTTGGAAACCGCACTGGCTGCCAGTGAGATCTCATCCGTACGGATCGCATCGGATACATTCTCCCCGTCAAGGAAGACTTCTCCTTCCGGCGTCAGCGTGATATCCGTTTTCTCCAGCATTGCGCATACACCTGCTTCATCGTCCAGGGCAATGCCTTCCTTTTTGGCCTTCAGCGCCGTACAGCGGTACATTGCGCCTGTATCCAGATGAACATATCCGAGTTTCTTCGCCAGAAGCTTGGCGATCGTGCTTTTACCGGCTGCACTGGGGCCGTCAATCGCAATATTGATTTTCATAATTACACACCTCTTGCCAATACGATGAAATAAATAACCAGACCGAATACGACGAGCATCGCCGCAATCAGTACGATCAGAACCATATGCAGGATCCTATTGGTCTGCTGCATCCTGTCATTGACTTCGCTGAGATTGTCTTCATAATCATCCAGCTGGGCCCGCATCTGGGTCGTCTCATTGAGCAGCTGACGCCTTGTATCATCCTCCTGCTTTGCCGGCGGGGCCTGATGGCCCGGCTTGGCATTGTTCACAAGATTCTGCACCTCCGCCATGATATCATCCCGCGACATCGTCGAAGAATCCGCCGTGATCGGCTTCAGCACAGGCAGTTCGTCTGTCTGTTCCTGCTTCACCTGCGGCTTGGGCTGCGGTTTGGGTGCAGGCCGGGTAAACGGGATATCCGCTGTATCCTGACGCACCGGCTCCGGCTTTTTCTGTACCGGTGCAGGCTTTTCCGCAGGATACGGACGCAGCGGTGCAGAAGTCTGGCTGCTCTGGGGTAGATTTCCCATCTGGCGCAGAATATTCAGACTCGTGTTCTCGCTGAGGGCATTGCCCTGATCGATATTGTACTGCTTGACCTCCCGGATATACTGATCCAGGAAATCATTGTCGGCAGCGCTGTCATTTTCATTGTCTTCAAACAGCGAACTGAAATCGAAACCCGGTTCCGCCGGTTTCGGTTCGGGCTTTGTTTCCGGCATCACTGATTCTGCCGGTGCCTTGCGGCCGTGAACCGCCTCGTGTTCCTCCTGATACTCTTTCGGAGCGGCAAAGTTTTCCGCATCGATATGATTCAGGCGCTTTTCAAAACGGGACAGTTCTCTGGTGCTGAGTTCGGATCCGTTATCGTGCTGGAGCTTATCGCGAAGCTCCTTGTATTTTTCTGTCCGTGAAAGATTTGCCATACTGTATCTCCATAATCCGTTTTATTATACCATAAGGAATCTGCCGCAAGCGCAGGAGCCCGACAAAAAAGCCGGAAAATCCGGCTCTGAAGCTTATTTGTGCAGCAGCGGCGATACATGCTTGTACAGAATCAGTGTCACCGCACTGACCAGGACACCCTTGATCAGATTGAACGGCGTTACACAGGCAAGCACAAACGTGAACTTGTTCGTGATGAACGGGAAGATCGCCTGCCCTGCCCCGAGGATCGCTTCCATCGGGAACTTGGCAATCGATACATACGCCGGCAGCAGCAGGAAGTAATTCAGAATGACGCCCGCCGCAGCCATTGCGACCGTACCGACAGCCATTCCCTTCAGCGCCGTTGCCCGGCTCTTGTTGTTTCTGTACATGATCGAAGCCGGAACGCATAATGCACAGCCGATCAGGAAATTGGCAAACTCACCGACATACATCGTCATCGTTCCGGTGAACAGAAGATTCAGAACGACCTTGGTCGCTTCGATGCATACCGCCGCAGCAGGTCCGAGTGCGAATCCGCCGATCAGTACGGCAGCTTCCGAGAAATCAAGCTTGTAGAAGCTCGGTGCGACAGGAATCGGGAATTCAATCAGCATCAGTACGAATGCGACAGCGGAGAGCATAGCGATTTTGGCGATCATGTTTGTTGAAAATGTACCTGTTTTTGTTGTCATCTGGTTTTCTCCTTTCGCCTCCCGTATAAAAAACGGAGGCTCTGTGATAAAAACCTCCGGGTAAACTGCAATACAGAATAAAGATAAACATCTCTTCCATCCAGACTTTACTGTCGCCACCGGAATCAGACCGGTTCAGCCAAACGGCTCGCGGGGTATACCGCCGGTCGGGAATTTCACCCAGCCCTGAGTTTTATCGTACTCATTATAGTTTTGCATACACACATATGCAACAGATATGCACAAAAAAAGAAAAGGCACTGCGCCTTTTCTCAGATATTCAGAATATTTTCGAAGATCCGCACGATATCGCCGCTGACAAAGCGGAAATATGCGAACGATGCGATCACGCACAGCATGATGCATACCGCTGTCAGGAACAGCTGCTGTGTCTTCGAGAAACGGTCTTTCATGACAAGGTCCAAGCCGTATCCCTTCAGCATCAGACCGAGCATTGCGCCGGTAATGAATACTGCACAGCTGACTGCCAGGTTTCTGCTCAGCAGCACACAGGCAATGACAAACATCGCTCCGACAGCCACGGCAGATCTTGCCTGCACATCGAGGATCTTGGCCAGAGACAGCTGCCTCCGCAGCAGTCCGCAGACAGTCGAGATCAGGATATAGGAGAAATACTCCGCTGCCAGTCCGAATACACCGATCCTTGCGGCCAGACTTGCTGTCTTAGTGAAATTCATCTGGGCGATTGAGAACGGATATACTTCGATCAGAGAACGGATGACCATCGCGATAAATGTACCGAAAGCTCCCCATTTGAAGATATTGACGATGCATACCGATACCTGGCTCAGCACCGGATAATCCACCGATCCGGATTTTGTCATCGCCAGACCCGGACGCAGGATCATCTGGAAGATATTGGACCGCGGCGTATCAATGATCGCATCCAGAACTGCATTCTTCTTTCTGCGTCTTTCAGCCCGGAATGCCTGCCAGCGTCCCGACAATGATCTGTCCGGTTCTTCTTCAGTCACAGCAGTTTCTTCAGCAACTGTTTCTGTTTCAGTCTCTTCGGCAGGTGTTTCTTCCTGTACCGCTGTTTCTTCTGCTGTCTCAGCAGGTTCTTCTTCAGATGCTGTTTCAGCAGAAACTTCTTCCTGAATAGCGGTTTCAGTTTCTTCAGCAGGTTCTGCAGTTACAGCAGGTACTTCCTCTTCCGGAGCTGCTGTTTCTTCTGCTACAGCCGGTTCTTCTTCAGATACTGTTTCAGTTTCAGCTTCTTCGGCAGGTGTTTCTTCCAGTACTGCTGTTTCTGTTTCTTCTTCAATGACGGCAGGTTCTGCAGTTTCCGGTTCTTCTTCAGGGAACGGTGCTGCTTCTTCTCTGATTGTTTCTTCTGCCTGTTCTTCCGAAGGAATCTCATCGGTCAGATTCTTCAGGAGTTCACCGGCTTCTTCTGTTTCTTCCGGTACGGCAGCGGTATCTTCCCGGTTTTCTTCCGGTTCGATCATATCGATGATCTTGTCTTTGACGATATTGAACAGCGATGCCGCCTTTGCCATGAATCCTGCAAATTTATCTTCCAGCGGATTTTTTTCTGCTCTTTCCGTCAGGATCGTCACTGTATCTGTTGCAGGTACTGTCGGTTCATCGGCGGAAATACCAAAGGACTGCGGCCGGATCACCGGCTGTGCCGCAGGTTTGTGCGCATATCTTGCATGTCTGAATTCCACTGCGCGCCTGCGGGCTGCCGCAGGTGTATTGGAACGCTTTCTTTTCGCGCCGGAATATGTTCTGCTCATACACTTTCCCCTTTCGCCTGAAGTAACAAAATGTGCTTTTCAGCACATTCCGTTTTGCGCTTACGCTCTTCCAGAGTACTTTCCATCCGCTGTGGAAACGATGACCGTTTCCCCGTTCTGGATAAACAGCGGTACCTTGATTTCCAGTCCTGTTTCCAGTACTGCGTTCTTTGATGCGGAAGTCGCTGTATCGCCCTTGACCGCCTGTTCGCATTCGACGATCTGCAGCTCTACCTTATCCGGCAGGATGATGCCGAGTACTTCATTTTCCAGCATTGAGATGTTTACGGACTCGTTGAACTTCAGGAATTTCATTTCCCAGTCAAGCCTGTCTTTCGGAACCTCAACCTGATCTCCGGAATTCTCATCCATGAAGACGAGATTTGTTCCGTCATCATACAGGTAATTCATCTGTCTTCTTTCCAGATGCGCCAGCTCGACTTTGTCGCCGCCCGTGAATGAGATTTCGTTGATGACGCCTGTGCGGACATTTCTGACTTTGACCTTGATGATCATCTGACGCATTGCCGTCTTGTTATGATCAATATTCAGAACTGTCAGGATGTTGCCTTCGTTCTCAAAGGTCATGCCCGGTTTCAAATCATTTACAATAACCATAGTTTTACACTCCAGCCTATCAGTTTAATTGTATTGAAACAGGCATATTTGTCAATTGCCGTATGCCTTTATGGCGCGCAGCGCAGTACATTCGTAAAGCTGTTTCGAGTCCGGATCCATGCGGATCTCAAAGCTGTCGCAGGGATAGGTATATACCGTTACAAACAGAATCTGGCCGCTGATCTGCAGCGTGCATTCATAAGAACCGGCCTGAAACGGTCCTTCCTGCAGTGCATCTTTTTCGATCATGCAGCGGAGAGCGCCGATGACAGCGCTCTCCTCGAGAAACAGTTCGTTATGTTTCTGCAGATCGGCCCAGGTCTGTGCGCGCAGCTGCATATTCTGCGCAAAGCAGGCGCATACCATCGAAAGGAACAGGAACACGGCCAGAAACGGCGCGCTGATAAAGCCTCTGCGGCTGTCTGTACAGAACATAATCGGATGTCTCTCCTTCCCGCATGGCGCGGACATAAACGATTTCATCTTCCATGAAGAATGAACAGCTGTCGAGATCCGTCAGAAAGATCCAGGTGCCGGGCTGGACGATCAGACTTCCGTTGACACAGGACAGCCGCATCTGCCGGCCCTGATAGGTAAAACCGATCTGCGTACTGCTGATCTGTGTGTCATAGGCAAGCAGAAAGATCCGCCGCAGCTGTCCCATTGCGATCTCATCCTGGACTCTCTCATCATGTTCCAGCAGTTTTGAAGCACTGCCGGCACAGATGATCAGCACCGGCATCAGGATCGAAACGATCAGCAGCGCCGCAAGCACACCGCTCAGGGTTGCATATCCTCTTCGTCCATGGTACAGACGCCTTCGCATATCTCTGTCTCCCGCAGCGACTGCGCTGCTGTTTCTTCGATTTCCTGCAGGACTCTGCCGCTGATCCTGTACATATTGCCCTGTACCTGCAGACAGGCGGATATCATCACGGCCGCAATCAGCGTTACCGCTGCCGATACCAGGGCATCGCTCAGGATCATCTGTTTCTCCTTTCCGGATACACCAGCCTGCCGCCGCCCAGTTCAATGATCACGCTGCGTCCTTTCTTCCCCATCGTCAGGGTCATCGCCTGGGAAACATTGCCTTTGTGATTGAAGCGGATCAGAGGCACTTCGCCGCTTTCATCGCTGAAGGCTGTTTCTCTGCTTTGCGCCATGGCCTGTGCCTGGGCATGGAAATATCTGTCCGCAAAGGTATACCACTGTCCTTCCTGAAAGGTACCGGCCGGCAGTACGGTCAGGCTCATGATGGAAATCACAAGCATCACCGTGCACATTTCCAGCAATGTGAATCCCTTATTCGACATATGCCTGTCCGTCAATGATCACTAGATTCCGCGACCCGTCGCAGGTCAATTGTTCCTCGGAAAGCAGGCCGGCCGATACCAGATCGGAAACGCTGCCGGGGAAACTGCCGTATTCCAGTTTGTATTCAAGGATGGCCGCATCTGCGACTTTTTCGATTGCCTTGCATCCTTTGGAAGATACGATTTCCAGCGTCTTCTGGATATTCGGCACCGTCAGAAGAAACAGCACTGAAATGATCAGCACGACGATCGTCATCTCCAGAAGCGTGAACCCTTTTCTGCTTTTTTTCTTTTTCATCTGTCCTCTCCTTTCAGATTTCGGAAAGCATGCGCATCGGCACCATCAGCACCGAATAGACAAGAACGATCATCAGTCCGACTGCGCCGTAGGAAATCGCCTGTACGATCCGGGAGAAGTTTCTGATCTGCTTCTCGGTCCGGACTTTGAACATGGCCAGATACCCTTCCAGGATCCCTTCGCAGTCTCCGGCATAGACAGCAATCCGGAAGAATCCGGCCAGAGCCGGTTCCATGCCGGCATGTTTCACCGCTTCTTCAAAGGCATCGCCTTCATCAAGCAGCCGGTCTGCTTCTTCCGCAATACAGGCGACTAACGGCTTTGTTTCAAGACCTGCAAGCATCTGCAGGATCCGCCGGGTGGATAGGCCTCTGCGCAGGCATTCCAGATAGAATCTGGTAAAATCGCGGGATGCATACTGGACCGGCAGACTGGCAGGAAAATGAATGGCCAGAAACCGGTAGGTCCGGGCAATTCTTTTACGATCAGTCAGAACTGCCGTGCAGATAGCCAGTACCAGAAACAGACCCGCAGATGCATAGGTAACGGTGCGGATCCATACGGCCATCAGCGCAAAGCCGCCCTGTTCCATATGGAAGCTCTCCATCAGTCCCAGCATGACCGGCAGGATGAAACGGCAGAACAGCAGGATGCCGGCCATGGACGAAGCCAATAGTCCGAGCGGATAGAAGATGCCTTTCATCAGGATTCTTTTCTGTTCGCCATCCTGCTTTGTCAGCTTCACCGAAAGATCAAGCGCATCGGCAAGCGGCATATAGCGGACATAGATTGAAAATACCGGACGCAGGTCTGTGCATAAGTACAGATGCAGAAAAGACTCTGCCTCTTCGCCGTTTTCCAGACGGGCAAGGATCTGCTGGAATACCGCTTCATTTCTGCGGTCCGCAAGGATCTCTGCGGCCTGGCGCAGGGCAAAGCCATTATTCAGCAGTGCATTGAGACTTTCGCAGGTTTCACGATCCAGCCAGTTCCGCTTCTGCCTGATCTGCATCGATCGTCCCGGCTGCGCGTTCCTGACGGATGCTTTCCGCCAGAGGCCTGAAGTTTTCCGATGTTCTGCCATGGTCGAAGTAATATCCGATCTCCTTTCTGTCCATCCATTCATAGATTCCTGTCCGTCCGCCCTGGGGACAGTCGAACAGACGCTGGCAGCTGATGCCGGTGAGCACATCGCGCAGCTGGTATTCCTGCACCCCGAGATCCATCATCCGGTGAATGGCACTGACGCAGCTGAAGCTGTGCAGACTGGTCACGACCAGATGGCCGGTCAATGCCGAGCGCACAGCCATTGCGGCCGTCGTACTGTCGCGGACCTCACCGATCATGATGATGTCCGGGTCATGGCGCATCAGCTGACGGATGCCGTCATCATAGGTAAAATGGCGCTTCTCATTGACCTGCAGCTGCACATAGCGCTCATTGACGACTTCCACCGGATCTTCCAGGGTAAAGATCCTTTTATCTTCCGCCGCGTTGAGGATCGTATACAGCGAAGTCGTCTTGCCCGAAGAAGTCGGTCCGGACAGGATGAACAGACCGCAGGGATGAGCAGTAATGTCCTGCAGCCAGTCCGCTGCTTCCTCATCATGGGTCAGTGCCCTTACCTGCAGAGAATCCCTGCTGTTGAGAATGCGCAGCACCCCGCTGGTGACGTAATAGCTCGATACCAGGGCAAAGCGCAGCGACATCCTCCTGCCGTCGACCGTTTCCTCAAAGCGTCCCGTCTGCGGCTCCATCGCCCCGGACAGATCGAGATCAGCCCGGTACATCAGATAGTGAAACAGGCGCAGATCATCCGGATCTTCTTTCAGCTGGCGGATCCTGCCGTCCACCCGCATTTCAATCGTTACTTTCCTGCCGCTGTTCTGGGAGATGCCGAAATGGATATCCGTCACATTCCAGGCATTGGCAGCCCGCAGGATCTGTATCAGTCGTTCTTTCATGTTTTCCTCCGTCAGAATATGTATTCTCCTGCAGAGTCAAAAAGGCGCAAAAAAAACCGGGAAAATTTTCCCCGGTTCCATTCTCTTCTCAGTCAAGATCGGTATGCCAGTACAGTTCCGCACCGGCGCCGCTCGATTCGAAATACTGCAGATAGAAGCCCTTCTCGAGATGCACGGAGCCGCTGAATTCACCTGCCGCAGATGCATTGACGACTTCCTTGATGACCTTCTGGTCCGCATCGAGAATGACGATCCGCAGCGTTCCTTCACCCAGCAGCGTACCTGTGTAGCTTCTCGTTCCGCCGGTCGAATAGAACAGCGTCAGACTCTTTCTGTCCTGGTCATAGAGCACCTGATCCGGCTGGGACGGATTGCTTAACATGGATTCATCGATGATCACATGCGGGATCGAAGGATCTTCGGTGCCGGAAGAAGCCGGTTTATCATCCTTTTTCTCCGGTTCCTTTGCATCATCGGCAGCGGTCTCAGCCGGTTCCGGTTCAACCGTGCGCATGCCGTCATTGAACTCGGTGCTTCCGAAATAGACGATCGCCGCATCATTCGGATTGACCGCGACATTGGAAAGCGTTGCCTTTCCTTCGGTGATCACATCATTTTCCGTATACGTATAAGTGCCGATGATGGAATCATTGACAATCGATGTCGAAGTCACGGTGCAGGCCGTGGAGCCGCAGTGATCATTCACCGCTTTCTTCAGGATTGCTTCAGCCTGGGTCTGGGTAAAGTCCGTTTCACTGATGGAAATACGGTCGACGATTTCCGGTTCTTTCTCATCCGGATCTTCTTTTTTATCCGCGCATCCGGCTGCCAGTATGACAGCGCACAGCGCAATGGTCAGACGTTTCATTTTCCCTCCTGTTACAGATACGGATTTCTCTGCAGTTCCAGTCCGATTGTTGAGCACGGACCGTGTCCGGGAAGCACCCGCAGATCATGCGGCAGTGCATAGAACTTCTGCAGCGAACGCATCATCTCTTCTTCATCGCCGGAATACAGATCGGTTCTGCCGATATCCGAGGCAAACAGCGTATCGCCGGTAAACAGCAGATTGCGGTAGCGGAAACAGACGCTTCCGGCGGTATGGCCGGGTGTCTCGATGACTTCGATGTCAAAGACGCCGATTTTCATCTTCGCCGACAGCGGCTTCACTGTATGATACACCGGTGCGCAGTATCCTGCCATTTTCGCATAAGCCGGATCGGTCAGAGCCAGATCGTTTTCATGCATATAGATATCCGTCTCAAACATATCCGCAAGATCATCTGCTGCCCCGGTATGATCCTCATGGCCGTGTGTCAGCAGTATCCCGTCCACGGTCTCATCTCTGTTTACGGCTTCCGCGATGGTCTTTGCATAGCGGCCCGGATCGATGAACAGCACATGGCCGTGATCATGCAGGACATAGCTGTTTTCCTGGTACAGTCCGATCGGCAGAATATCGATTTTCATCCGTTTTTACAAAAAAATAACCCTGAAGGTTATTTCTTCTCCTTATGCTCAGTAACTTTGTTGCAGCGCGGGCAGTACTTCTTGATCTGCATCTTTTCCGGATGCTTACGCTTATTTCTTGTGCCGATGTAGTTTTCTTCACCGCATTCCGAGCACTTGAAAGTAATATTTTCTCTGGGCATGACATTCACCTCCTGCAGTCAACGACAGAAGTATAACATAAACAATTTTAAAATGCACAAGAATCATGCAATTCGTACAATTTCCCGTTTACGGTATTTTGTATAATCAGGAAACAGTGCGATAATTGCAGTACAGGAGACTGAACTATGAAACGTACAGAAACAAGACCGATCTATGTCGGCAATGTGCAGATCGGCGGCCAGGACCGCTGTGTTCTGCAGTCCATGACGAATATACCCGCCAAAAACATCGAAGAAGCCGCAGCCCAGATTCTGCGTCTGGAAGAAGAAGGATGCGAGATCATCCGCACCGCCGTCCTCGATGAAGAAGATGCCAGAGCGATCTCTGCCATTAAGAAAAAGATCCATATCCCGGTCGTTGCGGATATTCACTTCAACTACCGTCTTGCCCTGCTTTCGGTGGAGCACGGCGCGGATGCGATCCGCATCAACCCCGGCAACATCGGCGAAAGAAAGAATGTCGAAGCCGTTGTCAATGCATGCAAAGCAAAGAATATCCCGATCCGCATCGGCATCAATTCCGGTTCGCTGGAAAAAGAAGTGCTGCGGAAATACGGCGGACCCTGCCCTGAGGCAATGATCGAAAGTGCACAGTACCATGTATCGATCCTGGAAGACCTGGATTTCCATGATATCTGCCTTTCCTTCAAATCCTCGAATGTCCCGCTGACCATTGAAGCCTACCGGGCAGCCGCAAAGACTTTCCCCTATCCGCTGCATCTTGGCGTGACCGAAGCCGGCGGCATTGCCGAAAGCGCCGTCAAGTCTTCCGCGGCCCTGGGAACCCTGCTGTATGACGGCATCGGCGATACGGTCCGGGTATCCGTATCCGGCGATCCGGCCGATGAACTGCCTATCGCAAAGCAGCTGCTGCGCTGTTTCGGACTGATCGAAGGCGTTCCCGATCTGATTGCCTGTCCGACCTGCGGACGCATCCAGTATGATATGCTGCCGCTGGTAAAGGAAATGGAGGATTATCTCAGGACCGTACGGGCAGACATCACGGTCGCGGTCATGGGCTGTCCGGTCAACGGCATGCAGGAAGCTTCCCGGGCCGATGTCGGCGTTGCCGGCGGCCATGAAACAGGCCTGCTCTTCCGGAAAGGACAGCTGGTACGCTCCGTACCCCAGGAAGAACTGGCAGACGCACTGAAAAACGAGATCGAAAAGATCTGCAGAGGCGAATGAGGGTTTCAGCCACAGGCTGAAGCCTTTTTCAATGAAAAAAACCGCCGGTCATTCCAGCGGTGTATAAACGCCTGATCGTAACATTGCGATTTCTTCGCCATAGGGCGGCCTGCCGCCGATATACGGCGTTTCCAGAATGAGCGGTATACCGCTGATCCTTTCATTTGCGGCAATGCTGCGGAGCAGATCAAACCCCAGTGTACCCTGGCCGATATTGGCATGTCTGTCCTTGCGGGCACCCATGGCATTTTTTGAATCATTGAGATGGATCACATGGAGACGGGAAAGACCGATCACATGATCGAATTCATCCAGGACCGCATCAAAGTCACGCAGATCATAGCCGGCATCATTGGTATGGCATGTATCAAAGCAAACCCCGAAATGCTCCGGATGCGATACACCTTCCAGGATTTGTGCGATCTGCTCAAAACGGTAGCCGATCTCGCTGCCCTTGCCTGCCATCGTCTCCAGACACACGACGGTGTTTTCCGGATAGTCTCCGACCGCATTGAGCCGGCGGATGGCTGTGGCAATGCCGGTTTCCAGATCTGCCGTCGTATAGCTGCCGGGATGGAGAACCATATACTTTGCACCGATCGCAGCGGTCCGCTGCAGTTCCTTTTCCAGAAACTCCACTGCCAGCTCCGCTACCTCAGGCTTGATTGAATTGGCGGGATTGATGATATACGGGGCATGGATGATCATTCTGTCCATCGGGATCCCGTTTTCTTCCATCAGGGCTCTGGCCTGGGAAACATGCATCTCTTCCACCGGTCTGCGCTTTGTATTCTGGGGTGCACCGGTATACAGCATCAGGGCGTCCGCTTTGTAGGACAGCGCTTCTTTCACGCTTCCTTCCACAAAATCCGGCGCCTTCATCTGTACATGACAGCCGAGGATCATCCCTCTTCCCTCTCTTTGCGCGCTCTTTCCCGGTACATAGCCTTCTTTTCTTCTTTGATCTTGGAACGGATCATCTCCTGGCGCTTCTTTCTCTGCAGACGCTCGATCGCGGCTGCTCTTTTCTTCTTGTAGCCGGGCTTGACCTTTTCCTTTTTGCCCGTCATCATCCGCGAAATCGCCTTCTCCGTTTCATCTTCCTTCCGTCTGAACTTCTGTCCGTACGGACGCAGATCCTGCCAGGAACCGTTCCTGTATCTTCTGTGCTCAAAGCGGATGCCCCGCTTCTTCAGCGAACGGATGGCAAGGTCATCGCTCTCCTTGTACAGGGCATAGCAGATGCCGGTGCTGCCGGCTCGGCCCGTACGTCCGGCCCGGTGGATATAGTATTCAAGATCCTCCGGGAAACCGCAGGAAATGATATGCGTGACTTCGCCGATATCGATGCCTCTGGCCGCAAGGTCGGTCGCAACAACATAGGTATGCTCCGCAGCCGCGATGGATTTCATCGCCTGCCTTCTCTGCCGGCTGGTCAGATCGCCATGGATCTCACTGACCGCAACACCGTTCTGCCGGAGTTCTTCGGCAATGGAAGAAGCCTCTGCTCTGGTATTGGCGAAGATCAGACATACATAGGGATTGAATCCCGGCAGGATCGACAGGATCGTCTCGGCATAGGAATGATGGTAGCACGGTACCAGTACATGCGTGATATCCGGATTGAAGCGCACCTTCTCGCCGATCTGGAATGTCAGCGGATGCGACATGTATTTGCGCAGGAACGGCTTGAGCTGTTCCGGCATCGTCGCCGAAAATGCCATCATCTGCAGATCTTCCGAAAGTCTGCCGGCAAATGCGTCGATATCATCGAGGAATCCGTATTCCAGGGTCATATCCGCTTCATCAACGACCAGGATATCCGCTTTGTCAATGCGCAGAACGCCGCTGCTCAGAAACAGGTCGCGGATCCTGCCTGGCGTACCGATGACGACATGCGGCTGTTCCTTTTCGATCTGTTCCAGATCATGCGTACGCTCCTTGCCGCCGATGACCAGACGCACCCGGATGCCCGGATCCGCCTCGCTCATGCCCTTTGCCATATCATAGATCTGCACTGCCAGTTCCCGGGTCGGGGCAGTGATCACCGCCTGGCATTCATCCCGCTGCGGATCGATCCGCTCCATGACGGGAATCAGATAGGCATGCGTCTTGCCCGAACCGGTCGCCGAAAGACCGATAATATCCTTGCCGCGGACCGCCGAAGGAATCACCTGTTCCTGGATCGGTGTCGGCTCTTTAAAATGATTTGCCTGAATAAACGACATCGTCGTCTTTTTCAGATTGAAATCTTCAAAACGTTTCATAGTACCTCCCCGAAAGAAAACACAGATCTCTGTGTTCTCATTTCTTTTCTGTTCTTGTGCCGTGACGGTCGACGATCCGGTCCGCAACGATATTGATATTGCCGCAGCCCAGGGTCACGACGACATCGCCGCTCTGACAGTTCTCCACGACAAATTTCTCAATATCATCAAAGGTCGGACAGTAATACGTTTCCGTGCCTTTTTCCCGGAGCTTCTCTACCAGCTGTTCTGCCGTTACGCCGAGCGTATCCGTCTCTCTTGCCGCAAAGATATCGCAGACAATGACCGCATCCGCCTGCGAAAGAACCTCTGCGAAGTCATCCATCAGAAGTTTTGTACGGGAATATGTATGGGGCTGCTGCACTGCCCACAGCTTGCGGTGAGGATACTGCTTCAGCGTCTTCAGCACCGCATCGACTTCCTGCGGGTGATGGGCATAGTCATCCATGACCGTAAACCCGTTGACGGTACCCCGGATATCAAAACGCCGCTGCGTCCCGGTATACTTTTCAAATGCTCTCTGCAGCGCTTCAAACGGAACATCCAGATCCGATACCGCCGCGATCGCCGCCAGCGCATTCCAGACATTATGCTCACCCGATACACCGAGCCGGATCCGGCCCAGTTCCCTGCCTCTTTCAACGACCGTAAACGAAGGCCGTACATATTCGTCATAGACAATATCCTTAGCGGTATAGTCCCCTTCGCTGCCGGAAGAGAATGTCACCGTACGGATATTGAGTCCTTCATTGAAATACTGCCAGTTTTCAATATCCTGATTGATGACCAAAAGACCGCCTTCCGGCAGAAGTTCCGCGAATTTCCGGAAAGAATGGCGGATATCATCGAGATCTTTGAAAAAATCGAGATGGTCGGCTTCGACATTCAGAATGACTGCTGTCGTCGGGAAGAATGACAGGAATGAATTCGTATATTCGCAGGCTTCGACAACGATCGTCTCATTGTCCGCACCGACCCGCATATTGCCGCCGATATCATCGAGCACACCGCCGATCTCAACGCTCGGATCCAGTCCTGCCGCCAGCAGGATCTCCGTGATCATCGATGTTGTCGTTGTTTTTCCATGCGTTCCCGAAACATTGATCGCATGTTTATAGTTTTTCATGATCTGGCCGAGCAGATCCGCCCGCACCATCATCGGGATGCCGCGTCTTTCCGCTTCATCATATTCCGGATTGCCGGGATGGATCGCAGCGCTGTATACGACCAGCTCCGTATCCGCGGGAATATTCTCCGGCTTCTGGGGATAGCCGATCTTCACCCCCAGCGACTCCAGATGATCTGTATATTTCGAATGGGCACTGTCCGATCCGGTCACCGTAAAGCCGAAACGGACAAGATACTCAGCCAGGCCGCTCATCGAAGTGCCGCCGATGCCGATAAAATGCGTACGCAGCGGCTGATCAAACTGTATCTGTACCATGTTGCTTACCTCTCTTTGTTCCAATGTATTCTAACATTTCAGCACCCTGATGAAAAGAACACCGGTCTCACCGCAATGTCCGCTTTGAGACAGCCCAGCTGCGTTTGTCAGGTATATATGCCTTCTGCAAACACAACGAAAAGCGTATACAATAGAGAAGTAAGAAAGAAGGCATATATGTTCAACCGATCCGACCTGACGCGCGACGCGTTCCAGCTCCATGGCTCACGGGCATCCTGCGGGTATGACTGGTGGTGGCATTCATTCAGCGGAACAGCTGCCGACGGCGAAAAACGCGCGTTCTTCATTGAATTCTTCACCTGCAATCCCGCTCTGGGGGAACAGCAGCCTGTCTTCGGACAGCTGCCTGAGAACAAGGCAAAGGGCATCCGTCCGTCTTATCTGATGGTAAAAGCCGGCATGTGGGGAAAAAACGCATTCCAGCTGCACCGTTTCTTCGGCTGGAAGAATATACAGATTCTGTATGACGAAGGCTTCTCCATTCAGGCAGAAGACTGTTTTCTGAATGAAACGATGACCCGGGGAGCGATTCATATCACCGAAGAAGAAGCCGCAGCACATCCGGAATGGATGTGCTGCAGCGGCGATATGGAATGGAACCTTGCAATTGATAAACAGATCGCATTCAACGTCGGATACGGCGCATCTTCTCCCCTGCGCAAAGCCAATGCGTTTGAAATGTTCTGGCATGCCGAAGGCATGAAGACGCTGTACAGCGGCACCGTTGTGTGCAATGGAAAAACCTGGTTCATTGAACCGGACACATGCTGGGGCTATGCCGACAAAAACTGGGGTAAAGACTTCATCTCCCCCTGGATCTGGCTGTCGAGCTGCAATCTGACAAGCATGCTTACCGGCAGAAAACTGAATAACAGCGTCTTTGATATCGGCGGCGGCAGGCCGAAGATCGGTCCGCTTGCCATGGAAGGCAAACTGCTCAGCGCCTTCTGGTATGAAGGACAGGAATACGAATTCAATTTTTCCAAACTGCATGAAATGACACGGACATCTTTCCGCTGCGGCGAGAGCAGCGATGAAGTATACTGGCATATCGACCAGTCATCCGCCGATGGCCGGATGATCACGGATGTTCACTGTCCCAAAGATGAGATGCTGCTGATCAATTATGAAAGTCCCGACGGTGAAAAACGGCACCGGAGGCTCTGGAACGGCGGCACAGGAACAGGAGAAGTGCGACTGTACAGACACGGAAAACTGATCGATGTCATCCGCTGTGAAAACACCGGATGCGAATACGGAGAATACGGAGAATAAACATGGAAATCATTTCAGTTGTACCCCGGGGCTACTGCCAGGGCGTCATCCGGGCGATCCGGACCGCCGGAAACACCATCCGCCAGTATCCCGACAGACCAGTGACCATGCTCGGCATGATCGTTCATAACCGCTATGTCGTCGAAGCCTGCCGCAACCTCGGCATCCGCTTTGTCGAAGACCCGGCAAAGACCAGACTTGAACTGCTGGATATGATCGATGAAGGTGTCGTCATCTTTACTGCCCACGGCGTATCCGACGATGTACGGAAGAAAGCAGAAGCCAAAGGACTGACCGTGGTCGATGCCTCCTGTGCCGATGTGCTCAAGACCCATACCATCGTCAAAGACCACTGCCGGCACGGGGATGTCATCTATATCGGCAAAAAGAACCATCCCGAGTCCGAAGGAACCGTCAGCCTCAGCCCGCGCGTACATCTGATCACAAACACGGACGATGTTGATGCCCTGCCGCAGCTGCACAATATCCTGATCACCACCCAGACGACCCTGAGCATTCTCGATACGGAAAAGATCATTCAGGCATGTCTGAGACGGTTTCCGGACGCGGTGATCTCAGAGGAAATCTGCAGCGCAACAAGGGTCCGTCAGGAAGCGGTCATGAACCTGAAAAACTGCGATGTGCTCTTTGTCGTCGGCGATCCCCGCTCCAACAATTCCTCGCAGCTGCGCACGATCGCCCTCAACAGCGGCATCCCGCAGGCATACCTGATCGAAACGGTACAGGATATCCGCGAGGATATGATCAGAGAAAAAGAGCGCATCGCGGTGACAAGCGGTTCCTCCACCCCGAACGCTCTGACAGCTCAGGTCATCCGTTTTCTCAAAGAATATGCCGAAACCGGCATCTGGAAACAGCCGGAAGCCATTACTCCTGAGATTCTCTGAGATCTTCGATTTCCTCTTCATATAAAGGTCTGTATTCACCTGGTGCAAGGTCTTCATCCAGCACCAGGTTTTTCATGCGCAGACGCTTCAGAAAGACAACTTCATTGCCCAGTGCGGCAAACAGCCGCTTGATCTCATGAAACTTTCCTTCTTTCAGAATGACCGTGCATGTATAAGCATCAATCGGTTTCATGACCGCCGGCTGGCATTGCAGATCCCCGTCGACTTTCATCCCGGCAGCCAGTTTCTGTACATAGTCCTCTCCGATGGGATCGCGCAGTCTGACATAGTATTCCTTTTCGACATGTCTTGAAGGCGAAAGCAGGGCATGGGCCAGCGGTCCGTCATTGGTGATCAGCAGCAGGCCTTCCGTATCCTTATCGAGACGGCCGCACGGAAACATGTCATTATACGGCTCTGCGATCAGATCCATGACCGTCGGCATATTCCCTTCGGTGGCGCTGATACAGCCCTGCGGCTTGTTCAGCATGAAATAGACATAGCGGCTGTAGCGGATCACGGAACCTTCCAGGGTGATTACATCATTGTTTTCATCCACCTGTTCCGACCCCTTCTTCGCCCTTGTGCCGTTGACTTCCACCAGACCCTCACGGATCATCTTTTTGACTTCATTTCTCGTTCCGGCACCGCTGTTTGCCAGAAACCGGTCCAGACGCATCATGACTGCCTCCTGCGTCTGGAAGGATACAGTGCCTGGGGCACCTGCATGATCCGGCTGATCAGATAATAGACCGCTGCACCGCCGGCAAGGATCACGGCAAACTGCACCAGCGAAGCACCGGCCGTCGATGCAAGACCTGCGAATCCGGCCATTTCCGCCGCCGCATACAGACCGTTCATGCACATGCATGCGGCCAGGATCTTGAGCAGATGCAGGAATGTGCGCATACCGCTGAATTCAAACCGGTTATGGAGCTTTGCCATACACAGGAACAGCACTGCCAGGGCACTGATCCATCCGGCCAGATACATGCCCCAGATTCCCATATTGTTTACAAGCACCCAGGTCAGACCGCTTCTGATCAGCAGTCCGACAAAAAGATAGAGAACGCATGATCCGCCGAACTGCAGGATGATCATCAGCTTCGCGATCAGCGCGATCAGTCCCTGCACAACGCCGTCTGCCCCCTGCAGAATCACGATCAGCTCGAAAGCAGAAGATTTCATATCAAAGAGAATATGCATCAGCTGCGGTGCCAGTACGATCACGGAAAAACCGATGGGTACGGCAATATAGAGATATCTGCCTGCACACAGCAGCCAGGATGCACGCAGCGCATCGCCATTGCGGCTGCCCGATGCTTTGGCTGCGGAAGCGAATCCGTCTTCGCCGACCCCGTATACCGCCAGAAACGGCAGCCAGAACAGCAGTCCGGCGCCGCCCTGCATAAAGGCAAGACCTGCCTGATCAAATCCCCTGTACAATGCGATCCAGAACGGAACCGCAGTCATCAGTCCGATGCACAGAGCGATGCCCATTGAGGATCCGAACCATGCATAGAACAGGCTGCGGACCTTCTTTCTCGGCGATGCCGCCCGGCTCTGGTTCTGCGCGTTTTTCTGCAGCGCTTCCCCTGCCTTCTGCAGCGCAAGATGCATATACACGGAAGCACCCAGTGCACCGGCACAGACGCTGTACAGGAAACCGCTGACCCATACCGCTCCCGGCTTGCCTGCGGCCAGATGCCATACGGCGATCATTCCGCCGCAGCGCACGATGACCTGCGTCAGCTGTGCGATCATGCATGTGCGCATCCGGTTCAGGCCTTCCAGCATGCCTGCATATAATGTTTCAATGCCCATGGCCAGTACTGCCGCGGCACATGGCAGGGCTGCTTTCTCCAGCATTTCCAGCGTTTCCGCTGCTTTTTCCATGCCCGGCAGGATCCCCGGCACAAAGCGGATCAGCCCGTATACACCTGCCGCAAGCAGAAGTGTAAACAGCACCTGGATCACGATGGCATAGCGCTGGATGAACAGCACCGACTTCCAGTCTTTCTTCCGCAGCTGCAGGGCAACCGTACCGTCGGCGCCGAATGCCGGACCGCCCAGCAGGATCTGCCGGACCAGCCGCAGATGCACGCAGACAAATGCAAAGACAAACAGCGCGCTGCTTCCCGCAGTACGGGTCACAAGCGCGCCGAAAACAATTCCGGTAATGACAGAAAGCAGATCATGGATGAATGTATCCGGTGCCCCTGCACCTGCAGAACCTCTTCTCTTCATGAGCCGGCCTGCGCTTCCTCAACAGCGGCAGTGACGGTCAGAAACTCCCTTGTCTCCTTCTGTCCGTTTTTGTCCTTCCAGGCAACCAGAACCGACAGCGTGATCTGCGGTTCCGTGCATTCGCCGCTCAGGGCAATGCCTTTGACAAAGCCGCCTTCGCTGTTCACCTGGCCGGGAATCATCGCGACCGCATCATCCAGGATGCCGGAAGACGGCATCATCTTGACGGATTTCTCGAATGTCGCATCCTTCTCCACTGCCAGGACCTTGATCTCATACATCGCGATCTGCGGATCATCCACGATCACATAATACCGGTATGTACCGTCCGGCATCGCATTCATTTCCGTGCTCAGCGTATAGTATCTGCTGCTCTCCTCAAACTTGGCATTGCTTTCTACCGCATGAAAATATGCCTCATAATTGACCATGCCTGTATCTGTATTTTTACGGCCTGTACAGCCGGTCAGCAGAAGAAGCGCTGCCGCTGCGGCCAGAATTCTTTTCCGAATCATTCCGAATACCTCAGAAAAAATTATAGCATACAAAAAAACAGCCTGTGGCTGTTTTAGAAAGTCATGATCGAGTATTTCTTCTTGCCCTTGCGGAGAATGAATACCTTTTCATCGATGGCAAGATCCTTTGTGATGATCTCGTTTTCATCGCTGTGGCGGATATTGTTGATGGAGATCGCACCGGCTGCCAGCATTTCTCTTGCCTCGCGGCGGCTGGAACATGTCTTTGTCGATGTCAAAAGATCAATCAGCGTCATGCCCTCTTCGATCTGTACCGTCGGCACCTGCTTTGCGATCTGCATGATGTCTTCCGCTTTCAGACCCGTCAGATCTCCGCCGAACAGCGCCTGGGAAATCTGGACTGCCTTGTTGTATTCCTCTTCACCGTGCAGACCCGTGATGATATCCTTTGCCAGCGCCTTATGGGCAATGCGCAGATGCGGTGCCTCATTATGCTGCTTTTCGATTTCCATGATTTCTTCCGGTGTCAGGAATGTCAGTTTCTTCAGATAATCGATGATCATCGAATCTTCCAGGTTGATCAGATACTGATAGAGTTCATAGGAACTCGTCTTGTTCTTGTCGAGCCAGAGCGCGTTTCCTTCGGTCTTGCCGAACTTCTTGCCGGTGGAATCCGTGACCAGCGGCATGACCATGCCGTAGGCTGTCTTATCCAGCTTCTTGCGGATCAGCTCGATGCCGGAAGTGATATTGCCCCACTGGTCGGAGCCGGCCACCTGCAGTACGCAGTTTCTGTTTTCAAACAGCCAGAGGAAATCCAGTGCCTGCAGGATCATATAGCTGAATTCCGCAAACGTAATGCCGGTTTCCATTCTCGACTTGACCTTGTCCTTTGCCAGCATGTAATTGACGTTGAAGTACTTGCCGTAATCGCGCAGGAAGTCGATGACGTTGATGTCCTTTGTCCAGTCATAGTTATTGACGACTTCAAAGCCGAAGATCGATTCTGCCTGTTTCTTCAGGCCTTCGATATTCTTTGCGACTTCCTCATAGGTGATCATCGGCCGTTCGGCATCCGGTTTCGGGTCGCCGATCAGACCGGTCGCACCGCCGACCAGAAGCAGCGGATGATGTCCGTGCTGGGCCAGACGCTTGGAAATCAGAAATGATGAATAATGTCCGATGTGCATCGAATCCGCCGTCGGGTCGGTGCCGATGTAGAATGTCAGACCGCCTTCATTCAGCTTGTCGATCAGTTCGGGACTGGAAATATCCTGGACCAGTCCGCGCCATACCAGTTCTTCATAGAATGTCATTGTTTCGCTCATGTTCTCCTCCTGACGGACGTATATAAAAGACGTCCTCATATCATCTAAGGACGCCTTCAGCGCGGTACCACCTTAGTTCCCTTGCGGGCACTCATCTATGCCTTTAACGCAGGCGCACACGTCCGGTCTTTTGAGGCCGGAAGCTCCCAGGTGTATTCACATCAGAACCGCCGTCCCCTTTCACCTTCCGGGGCGTCTCTAGTACAGCCGTTTCTTTCTGCTACTTTTCCTGTTCAACGCAGTAACGATTTTATCATTCCCGGCTGTTTTGTCAATTGAGATCAGTCAAAATAACTGTAATTCACCAGTTCGATCTGATGATCGCGGACGAAGTCCTTCATCTGCTGCGAGCACAGGAAACCTGCCTCCATCACCCGAACGCCGGTGAAGGAAGAAAGCTTATACAGATCCCTGTCAAGGAAGCCGGCATGGGTATGGATCATGACCAGACAGTCCTGATCCGCCAGTTCCTCCAGCTTTGTCAGCTGTCCGTCAATATACATCTGCAGAGGATCCTGTTCCAGCTGGGTCATGATGCTGTAATCATAGGAACCGTCCGGATTCAGCTTCGGATTCGACCAGCCGCCGACCCGGATCACGTCTTTGGAATCGATCGGAATCAGCTTCATCGCATTTCTTGCGCCGTATTTGGCAATGATATCATTCAGCGCTTTCGTTGTTACATCATTGGAGAAGGCATGGCCGCCGATATAGCCCGGTACTTCGCCGACCAGTTCGATGAACCGCTTTACCTGGTTGTCGTATTCCAGATATGCGTCTTCATAGCGGACATGGTCCGGATCTTCCTTCTGTTTCTGCCGGTGCATGCGGCTGGTCAGAAAGGAACCGTCCGCCTGTACCAGAGACGGAATCAATGCGGGATCGCTCAGAGGTCTGCCGGTCGAAAGATTCAGATCCTGACCGAGCAGCACATGCGGGATTTCCGCCTTCCAGCGCTTTACTGCATACTCTGTGGACGGCATATTCGTAAACAGACCCGTCTGAGTTAGGATACCGTCGCGGCCGGATGCGACAATACCGTCGGTAACACCGGCCGTCATACCATAGTCATCTGCCTGTACAAACAGCTTCATAAATGATTTCTCCCTTTCTATGCCCGGGCACGCGTTTTCCGTGTCCGGATGTTCTGCATTTATTATACTTTACATTCACGCATACTTCTATCCGGGCGCCTGCTGTTCCTTTTACCAGGCGGAAGCCTCTGCTTTCATCAGTTTCCAGACGTTTTCCCTTTTCTGCGCCTGTATGCACAGCTGCAGTCTCCATGTATGCCTGCCGCTGCCGAATACCGCTGCACTGATCAGCGATCTGCCCGTCATGACGGCACTGTCTCCATGCACATGCACAGAGAGATCCTTCGTCCTGGCAGAGTAATAATTCAATGTTCCATCCATCACCGCATGTATATATGTGTCACGGTCCTGATGCAGACCGGTCATATGTATCAGCACAAAAGAACTCTCATGCATACGCATCAGCGCAGCTTCGTCTTTGCATATCATTGCGGCATACATATCTTCATACAGTTGCCGCAGCTTTTCTTCTTCCTTCATCGTCACTCCCCCGCTCACATTCATCTTAGACAGCACCGGGAAGCCAATCAATTCATAAATGGTGACTGTCAGATCACTTTCGGTAATGCGAACCAAAAAGAAAAGACAGTACTGTATATGCAGTACTGCCCTGATTTCTGAAACTCAGTCTTTGGTCGTCTGACGCGGTGTAAACAGATAGGACAGTTCAATCGTCTTATCCGCTTCCGCTTCATTCTGCAGCATCTTGGTCATGACCCGCATCGAAACCGCTCCCAGATCATAGGAAGGAATCGAAAAACTCGAGATCTGCGGCCGCATCATCGTATTGTACTTGGTATCGATGACGCAGACCACTTCCATATCATCCGGAATCGAAATGCCGTTTTCCCGCGACGCATTGACGATTGCCATCGCCTGGGAATCGCGGTTGCCGATCATCAGATCATAGGAATGATTCTTCAGCCAGCGGCTGAGGAATGCGTAGCTCGTTCTTGTATCATCCGGAATCTCCAGATAGCCGTCGAACTTCTTGCCCTTTGCCTCAAAGGCTTTGCTTGCGCCGCTGACCATCCGGCTGCAGGAATACTGGTTCTTGCGGTCTTCGATGATCGCAATCTTATCCTTGCCCTCTTCCAGATATTTCGATGTCAGCTCAAAAACAGCCTTTTCGATATCGACATGCACACTGCAGATCTTCTCCCCGCGGATCGGATTTCCGATCACGACGATCGGAATGCTGTAATTCGCCAGGGTTTCCATCTCGGATATGTAATTCCGGTTATTGTAGATGATCACACCGTCCACGTGCGACTTGATGATATCTTCAAATACCGAATTGAAATCCGTAATGCCGGCCGTGATCGTATGCAGCATGATGTTGTAATTGTAGATCTTCGCCACATCGATCAGACCGTTGATAATCTGTCCGGTATAGGTAAAACTCGCCTCCGGCACAACCAGTCCGATGGTCGTTGTTTTCTGCAGCGCAAGACCCTGGGCGATCGCATTGGGCTTATAGCCGAGCTTTTCAACCGCGGCCTGCACCCGGTCCCTGGTCGGACCCTTGACGACATTGGAGCCGTTGATGACCCTGGAAACCGTTGCCAGTGAAACACCGGCCTCCTTGGCGACATCGTAGATCGTCACTCTTTTCATCGTGCGGTCCTCCGTTCTTACTCACCGGCTGTGTCTTTGATTGTTTCAGCGGCTTCCTCTGCTTTTTCGCAGACCTCTTCCTTTGCCTCTTCGGCTTTGTCGCAGACTTCCTCTTTGACGTCTTCCGCAGCAGCCGTGACTTCCTCTGCCTTTTCGCAGACTTCGTCCTTTGCCTCAGCGACTTCTTCCTTGATCTCTTCCGGTGCTTCAGAGACTTCTTCTTTTACTTCTTCGGCTGATTCTTCAATGGCATCTTCTGCTTTCTCTTTGCCCTTTTTCAGGCTTGCCAGCAGTCCGCCGAACATCGCCGATGCCTTTTTGCCGGCTTCCGCAACCGTTGTGCGTGCCTTTGCGACAGCTTCCTGCACTTCCGGCTTATTGACGAATTCGTCAACGCTCTTCGTCAGGTTTTTCGTACCTTCCGTCAGCTTTTCCTGAACGTTCTTTCCGGTCTTGGCTGCAGCGTCGGAAATGTTCTTCAGCGCCTCTTTTGTCTTGTCTTCGGCTTCTGCGACATTTTTGTTTTCACGCAGATCGTCGATCTTGTCCTTGGCGGCTTCGACTGCCTTGCGGGCATTGCCCTTGATGAAGCTGATCGTCTTCTGCACTTCCGGATTGCTCAAGGCTTCATTTGCGGCATTCTTGATTGTACCGATGCCTTCGCTGACCTTGTTTACCGTTGTGTCTTTGATATCTTCGATCTTTTCTTTCTGTTCCGGTGTGATGAATTCAGGAATTTCATAATTATCGTCATCGGCTGTCTCTTCTGCAGGTTCTTCCGCATCTTCAGCCGCCAGTTCCTGAATCTTCTTTTTCAGATCTTCCACTGTCTTTTCGATTGCTTCAATCGGTTCGTCCGCATCCGCAATATCTACTTTTTCAACGGTCTCTTCTGTCTTTTCAGAGACGTCGCTGACTGTCCTGTTCTCTTCACTCATTCCCTGTTTCCTCCTCGATTTTCTTTTCCGCAGCCGCAATGATATCTTCTACGGAATCTTCTCCTTTGCTGATCTTTTCCTGAACAAAATCCTTGATATTATCGATGTTCTCGGAAGCGAAGTCTGCCGCCTTCCCGAAGGCTTCCGCAGTCTTATCGTGGACTTTATCCATGGTATGGCTGTACCGGACGACTGTATCCAGCGGTGCCTGTACCTTTTCCATGCTCAGATCAACTTTTTTCAGGGTTGGATCAAGACCCTTGACGGTCGCTGTCAGACTGTCGATCAGCGCCCAGATTTTCTTCAGAAGCACACACAGGAAAATCAGTGCAACTGCTCCGGCGATCGGAAGCACCTGTGATGATACGTTCTGAAGTGCTGCAAGTAATTCATCCATACTGTAAATCTCCTTCACCTAAATCAAATTATAAATCGCTCTGAAAATATTTTCAATACGGATGGTAGCGCTTAACATGCAATCAGAAGCGCATAAAAAAAGAAGAGCATCTGCTCTTCCTGTGTGTTCTTACTCCGCGTCTTTCGGACGGTCGATCACTACGGTCTGATCCTGCAGATCTTCCGGTTCATCATCCCAGAGGTTGAGATCCGGGAACAGAGAAGCTGTATCTTCCGCTGCTTCCTGCTGTTCTTCATCCGCATATTCCTCATCGTGTACAGCCAGAATATCATCGAGCGAGAACTCGGGGATCTCTTCCTCGGCTGCGATCTTATCCGGTGTAATGCGCAGCTGTTCCTGGGCATTGGACTTTTCAACGGTCTTCTGGATGGAAGACGGAACATCCTCGGCATTCATGCCGTACATCGGGGAAATGATCGGTGTGACATTCTTGTCGGTCTTTGCCTTTTCCGCTTCCGTGATCTTGGAAGTCGTTGTCTTCAGGGCATTCATATCCTTTTCATCGACACCGAAGATCGGGCTGATGACAGGCTGGAACTGATAGGCAGGACGGGCAGGCTTTTCTTCCTTGCGGACAGGCTTCGGTGCAGGTCTTGCCGGTTTCGGTGCCGGCTTGCGCTCCGGTGCTCTGTTATCATCTGCCGTAATGCCGAGCGAAACAGAAGGTCTCGCCGTTTCCGGTTCCCGGAATACAGATTCGTTTCTCGGCGCTGCCGGACGGACAGGCTCCTGTACGGGAATCGACTGGGTAACATCGATTCTCTGCATGGCCGGTGCCTTGGGTTCTTCCTGCACAGGCTGTACCGGCGCAGGCGCGGTTACAGGTTCTGCCGGTTTAACCGGTTCCGGTGCCGGAGCGGGTGTCTGGACCTGTACAGGCTCAGCAGGCTGTGCTTCTTCTTCATATTCCTCTTCTTCAAACAGCAGATTCTGTAACTTCTTCAGCATAAAAAATTCCCTTCCTTACAATACAGTTACCATTTTATTCTATTTAACCGCGATTGTTAAGGAAAAATCAATGATCATCCTCTTCCTTCTGCGGTTCTGCCGGTTCTTTTTCTGTCTCTGCTTCCGGCTGCACCTGCTCTTCGGATGGCGGTACGTCCTCTTCACCGCCGAAAGAAGACGGTGTGATAAAGTCCGTCTCCGAAAAATCGCCGACGCCCTGGCCATCCATGAACAGCTCCTCGATCGATCCGCTCTCCGGAGCGATATAATCGAACAGCTGCACGGTCGTTCCTTCATAGGTGATCTGGTCGCGGGCCCGGAAATCCTCCGCCACCGCTTCGCTGCTCACCCGTACGGTCCGGGCGATCTTCAGCATCTGTCCGATCAGACCCGGGGCATCGGAAAGATACCCGATGCCGCAGAAATCCATATAGGCCGTATGCAGAATACTGACAGCTCTGCCGCCCTCTTCATACACCGCTGCCGCAAACGGATGCTCGCTGCCCGCTTCATCGATATAGGAACCTTCCGCCGATGCCAGTGCGCTCTGCGGACTGTGCAGGGAAACCGCCTGGCCGCTCTGTACCGCCTCGACATTCAGATTCATCAGGAAACGGCTGCTGCCATAGGCAAAAAGATTGCTGGAAGCAGACGCATCCAGACGTCCGGTCGACGGCTCAATATAATATGAATAGTATTTTTTATTGTAAGACGGCCGGTGCGGTGTCAGTGCCTGCTCGGAAGCGATGGCTTCATTCAGCTTCGTCTGCACATCGATCTGCTTCGGTGCGCATCCGCATAAGGCAATGCACAGCCAGACGGCAAGTCTTTTTACTCTGGCCATAGGGTTCCTCCGGAATCATTCTACCACAGAGTCCGCCCTGGCTGCTGTAAGCATATAGATCGGCTGGCCCAGATCCATAAACCGCTGTTCATATTCCGTGACCGCATCTTCTTCATGCGGCTCACGCCGGTAATTGACGGAAAACTCCGTCAGGGTAAATCCGTTCTGCAGGAAATACAGGACTGAATCCTCAAACAGCGCCTGGTTGTCCGTCTTCATCCGGACCGTTCCGTTTTCTGAAAGAAGGGTCTTGTACATCTGCAGAAAGGAAGCGCTGGAAAGGCGGCGCTTATGGGTATATTTCTTCGGCCAGGGATCGGAGAAATTCAGATGGATCACATCGATCTCCCCGGGGGCGAACCAGTTTTCCATATCCTCGGCCGCATGTACGATCATCCGCTTGTTATGCAGATCGGGATTCTCCGCCTCAATGGCCTTGCGGGCAGCCACCGCTGCCGCACTGCGGTCTTTTTCAATACCGACCCAGCCCTCTTCCGGATACATGGCAGCCATCGTATTGAGATAATCGCCCTTGCCGGTGCCGATCTCGACATGCAGCTTTTCACAGCCGAGCAGCTGTTTCCATCTGCCCGCCATGTCTGACGGATCAGCCAGTGCGTAATCCGCGTGTGCTTCAAGCCAGGGATCCGCCCATTTCTTTTTACGCATTCTCATAACTGATCTCCTTAACCGAAAAAGAAGGTTTTAAACCTTCTTATTCGCTTTCTTTTTTACGGAACACACGGCGTTCGACATTGCCGCTGTCCGCCTGTTCCTTATCGCGGAAGGAAGAATTCCGTCTCGGTGCGCCATTGCGGTTTCCGGAGCGGTTCTGCTTCTTCGGTTCCTGCCAGCCTTCCGGCTTTTCGATGCATTCGCGGGCAGATACCTTGACCTTGCCGGCGTCATCGATGTTGATGACCTTGACCTTGACGGTATCGCCGACATGCAGAACATCGCGGATGTTCTCGACTCTCTCCCATGCGATCTCGGATACATGCAGCAGAGCATCGGTTCCAGCAAACAGCGTGACAAACGCGAAGGAATCACGTACTTCACTGACTGTCGCATCGTAGACATCGCCGACCTTTGCCTCACGGATCAGGTCTTCGATGATCTGCTTAGCCTTGTTGATGCTTTCGCGGTCGGTATGGTAGATGATGCATCTGCCGTCATCTTCGATATCGATCTTGACATCGTTGCATTCCTCGATGATCTTGTCGATCTGTTCGCCGCCCTTGCCGATGACAACGCGGATCTTGTCGACCGGGATCATCATCATATCCATCTTCGGCGCATACTTGGAAACTTCCGGTCTCGGTTCGCTGATTGCTGTTTCCATATTGTCAAGGATCTCCATGCGTCCCTTATGGGCCTGGGCAAGCGCCTCGCGCATGATCTCCTGGGAAATGCCTGTAACCTTGATATCCATCTGCAGTGCAGTGATACCGTTTCTTGTACCGGCGACTTTGAAGTCCATATCGCCGTAGTGGTCTTCCATACCCTGGATATCCGTCAGGATCGAGTATGTATCGCCGACTGTGATCAGACCCATCGCAACACCTGCGACCATGGCCTTGATCGGAACACCGGCTGCCATCAGAGACATCGTGCCGGCACAGATTGAAGCCTGGGAGCTCGAACCGTTGGATTCGAGAACTTCCGCGCATGTACGGATCGCATACGGGAATTCATCTTCATCCGGCAGAACCTGGGCAAGTGCTCTTTCACCCAGCGCACCGTGTCCGATTTCACGTCTGCCCGGGGAACCCATGCGGCCGACTTCACCGACCGAGAACGGCGGGAAGTTGTACTGATGCATGAATCTCTTTTCTGTTTCCGTCGTCAGATCATCGATGATCTGGGCATCGCTCAGCGGACCGAGCGTCGTAATGGACATGACCTGTGTCTCACCGCGGGTGAACATGGCAGAGCCATGGGCTCTGGGCAGCAGGTCGACCTGCGAATCCAGCGGACGCAGCTCATCGAGCGCTCTTCCGTCCGGACGGATCTTTTCTTCCGAGATCAGACGGCGTACTTCGCCTGCCTCGACCTCAACACCGTATTCATGGGCCTGCTTGACAGCCTTTGTTCTGGCTGCGTCATCTGCCCATTCCAGAGCGCCGACGCCCTCTTCCATCTCGGCGATGATCTCATCGATCTTGCCGTAGCGTTCCAGTTTTCCCTTGATGGAAACTGCTTCGCGGATACGGTCGGCACCGTGTTCATCGACATATGCCTTGACAGTCGGGTCGATCTCATAGAGAACGACTTCCATCTTTTCCTTGGCGCATGCGGCGATGACTTCTTCTTCGATCGCACACAGTTCTTTGATCGCATCATGGCCGATCTGCAGCGCTGTCAGCATATCCTCTTCGGATACTTCCTTGGCGCCTGCTTCAACCATGTTGATGGCTGCCTTTGTACCGGCAACCGTCAGATGCAGATCTGCTCTTTCGCTTTCTTCAACGCTCGGGTTGATGACATATTCGCCGTCAACTCTGGCAACCTGAACACCGGCAACCGGTCCGTTGAACGGAATATCCGATACGCACAGTGCCAGCGATGAACCGAAGATCGATGTCATCTCACTGGAACAGTCCGGATCGCAGGAGAATACGGTATTGACTACCTGTACCTCATTGCGGAATCCTTCCGCAAACAGCGGACGGATCGGACGGTCGATCAGGCGCGCTGTCAGAGTCGCGTGCTCACTCGGTCTGCCTTCCCGGCGCAGGAATCCGCCCGGGATCTTGCCGGCAGCGTACATCTTTTCCTGATACAGGACAGTCAGCGGAAAGAAATCCGTGTCCTTGGCCTGGTTGCTTGCAGTTGCGGTTGACAGCACAACTGTATCATTGTAGCGGACCATGACCGATCCGCCTGCCTGCTTGGCAATTTCGCCGTTTTCCACGGTAATCGTACGGCCGTGGAAATCCCAGCTCTTCTTGAACTTCTCCATCTTAACGTTTAACCTCTAATCTACTTTTCGTCTTCTCTTTCAAAATTTCAACGTGACTATCATATCACAAGAAGTCTTGAAAGCAAATCGAGTAGGAGGAACTAAGTAAAGTTTCCGCCTTTACTTAGCTCCGACCTCTCACACCACCCGTACGTACCGTTCGGTATACGGCGGTTCGAAATTC
>CADABS010000019.1 GCA_902786245.1 uncultured Erysipelotrichaceae bacterium | reverse complement strand
TCAGCTGGGTATTAACCGTATCAATATTCAGACGGAAGTCTTTGGCACCGCAGGTGCCTTGGAAGCCCCGTCTATAGTGCATGGCACTTAGGCGGGGAGTGTTCACTCATTGTCAGGATCACCTCATCATAGGTCATATTGACAAGATCGGTACTGACTTCAATGGGTGCCTGAAGAATACTGCGGATCAGGAAATCAATGCATACAGTATGTTTTTTCCGAGTTCGCTGAGCATGCTGCTTCTCCAAAAAAAGTATACATGGTTTTTTCTCAGGGCAGGAACGGATCTTTTCCGGTATATTCTGATCAATCACATAATTTAACATAGTTTGAACATAATTTGACCGCTGGTCGGGAGTTATTATAACAGTGCAGAAAAAAGATCTGCCCTGAATGAATGCTCCCCCTTGGCAGTCAGTCAGTGATTTCTATCCCCTTATTTAAAAAGAATTGCCCGGTTGCCTGCCGGGCTTTTCCTTCGCATGATAAAATGAAAAGCAGAATCGGGGTACAGACATATGGAAAAGAAGAAACGCGTTATACTGGTCAGCGGCCTGTCCGGTGCCGGCAAGAGCACGGCGACAAGAGTGCTTGAGGATATGGGCTATCACGTGATTGATAATTATCCGGTGCAGCTGGTCAGTCTGCTGGTGGACATGATCGAAGCCAGTACGGATCCCCGCTACAGTTACATTGCGCTTTCTACATCTGCGCAGGATTTTCCGGAGTTTCTGCGCGGTCTGAAGGGACAGGATATTGAAGTTCAGGTATTGTTTCTGGATGCCAGCGACAGCGTTCTTCTGCACCGCTATAAGAGTACCCGGAGAATGCATCCGCTGCTGCTTCTGAATACGGCGAACACCCTGGAAGAAGCGATTGCGGTGGAGCGGCAGATGTTTGCCCGCAACACCAATAATTCATTTATTACCATTGATACTTCTTTTCTGAGCGAAAAGGAGTTCAAGCGGAAAATGGAACAGATGTTCGCCAAGACAGCGGTGCCCACCTTCTCGATTTCGTTTATTTCGTTCGGCTATAAATACGGTGTGCCGATGGATGCGGATCTGATGGTGGATGTGCGGTTCCTGCCGAATCCGTTCTGGGTCGTAGCGCTGCGTCCGTTTTCGGGAAATGACAAACAGGTGTATGACTATGTCATTGAAAAGCCGGAAACACAGGAATTCCTGACAAGGTTCCTGGCTTTTACGGATTATGCGTTTGAGCAGTATCTGAAGGAAGGAAAGAATCATTTCACGGTCGCAATCGGCTGCACAGGCGGTCAGCACCGCTCGGTCGCGATTACGAATTATCTGTATGATCATTACCGTACGCAGTACAACTGCTACAAAGATCACAGGGATGAGAAAGAGTGGATTCATGACTAAGAATGTAGTTGTCATCGGCGGCGGCCATGGTCAGAGCGCGATCTGCCGGGGCATCAAGAATATTGAAAACCTGAATATTACGGCAATTGTCACGGTTGCGGATGACGGCGGCAGCACAGGCCGTCTGCGCCGCCAGTTTCATATTCCGGCAATGGGTGATATCCGCAATGTCATGATTGCGCTTGCCGGCAGTGAATCGCTGATGAGCGATCTGATGGATTACCGGTTTGCGGATACGGAAGGTTCGGAGATGGATGTGGCCGGACATAATCTGGGCAATCTGATCCTGACGGCGATGACGGATCAGTGCGGTTCGTTTCTGGAAGCGGTGCAGACGATCGGTCAGGTGCTCAATGTAAAAGGTAGAATTATCCCGGCGACCAGCCAGGTCATTTCGCTGTTTGCCCGGATGGAAGATGATACGATCGTCAAGGGAGAAGCCAATATTCCGAATATCGATAACCATATCCGCAGGGTGTTTTATGAAGAACCGGTCAAAGCCGAACCGGAGGCGGTCGAGGCAATTCTGGCGGCGGATCTGGTCATTTACGGAATCGGATCGGTATATACAAGCATCCTGCCCAATGTCATTATTCCGGAGGTATGCGAAGCACTGCAGAAGACCAAAGCAAGACGGGTGTATTTCTGCAATGCGATGACCCAGCCCGGTGAAACAGACAATTACAGTCTGGAGGATCATGTGCAGGCTCTGATGGATCATGGTGCGCCGGTCGATGCGGTGATTGCGGCGAATGACAGGATTCCGGAAGCGTCGATTGAAAAGTATGCAAAGGAAGGCAGCACACCGGTATATATCCGTGACAGCGTACATGCGTATGCAATCTATGAAGAAGAACTGCTCGGATTTGACAACGGTCTTGTCAGGCATGAACCGGAAAGGATCATGCGGGCGGTTGAACATCAGCTGGAGGAACTCTGATGTCATTTGCGGGAGAAGTAAAACAGGAAGTTGCACAGAAAATCATGTCCGGCAATGATGCCAGGGCAGAGCTTTCGGCACTGATCCAGATGTGTTCATCGCTTTCTCTGTCATCACGGGGCATGACGATTCTTGTCAATGTGGAAAACGCTTCTGTCGCAAGACGGATCTATACACTGATCAAGGACAGATACGATACAGATATTGAGATGTTCGTCAAAAGGAAGATGAACCTGCGCAAAAACAGAATTTACGGTCTGCGCATTCTTTCGCATGCGACGGTGATTCTGCAGGATCTCGGTCTGTATTCGAGCCGCGGACTGCTGGAAAAGCCATTGGCGAAAATCGTGCAGACGGACAATAATGCCCGGGCATATCTGGCCGGTGCGTTTCTTGCGTCCGGTTCGATCAATCCGCCGGAGAAAACGAACTACCATCTGGAGGTCACTGCTGCGGGAGAGCCGCATGGGGAGTTTCTGATCCGGCAGATGGCAAGATTCGGCATACCTGCCAAGATCACGGTACGCCGGAATAAAACCGTCGTATATGTCAAGGCGGCTGAGAAAATCGGTGACTTTCTGCGGTGCATTGAGGCGGATCAGGCGTTGATGAAGTTTGAGAATATCCGTATTTCCAGGGATTTTTCCAATTCAATTACCCGTCTCAACAACATGGATCTGGCCAATGAAGTAAAAGTGCAGTCTGCCGCAGCCGGGCAGCTGGAAGATATCCGGGTTCTGCAGGAAGCCGGGAAAGTGGAAAAACTGGATGAAAAACTGCAGGATATTATCCGGATCCGTCTGGAATATCCGGAGAGTTCGCTGAATGAACTGGCGGCGCTGTATGAAAAGAAAACCGGGATCCGGGTATCGAAGTCCGGTATGAAGCACAGGTTCGTCAAGATTCATGAACTTGCACAGAAACAGCGGGAAAGAGCGTAGTTCTCTGCTACAATGTACAGGTAACAGGTGAGGCATTATGATCGATAAAGCAAGAGAAGAACAGACAGCGGAGATCAAAGAGCTCTGGAAACAGTGCTTTCCGCAGGAGGATCCCCGCTATATCGAATATTATTTCAAAAATTTATATGATCCGGATCACTGCTATGTGTATACGCTGAACGGCAAGGTGATCTCAGCGGTCATGCGCAATCCGCATGCGATGATGTTCAACGGCAGGGTGCTGCGGTGTTCCATGCTGGTAGGTGCGGCAACCGCAAAGGAATACCGGCATAAGGGATATATGCATTCTCTGATGGAAGTCGTGCTGGATGCCTGCGAACATACGGAACTGATTACGCTGATCCAGTCGGAGAAGCCGGAACAGTATGAGCAGTACGGATTCAGGACGGTCTACAGAAGAACGGATTATACGATCGAGCGGAAAGATGTAAAGAGGATCACGAATTTCGGCTGTGCCTATGAACCCAGCGCAATCGATCTTCTCAAGGTATACAGTGCGTTTATCCGCAGATTCAACGGATTCTATGCCAGGGATCTGGAGGATTTCGTTAAATATAAAAAGGAAATCACAGCGGTCGGCGGCAAGATCGTTGCATATTATAACGGGAAGGATCAGATCCGCGGCTATGCGGTGATGATTCCCCAGGGAAATGAACTGAGAGTGGAGGAACTGGTTTATCTGGATTCCATGTCTCTGATCAAGCTGTGCAATGCGGCACTGCAGGAGAGAAGGATCGTGCATCTGCTGGTATCGCAGGCGGAGGATCTCTCGAAGCTGTTCCCGGACGCAAAGAAAGAAACCTATGGTTCGACCATGGCGAGACTGAATGATGCCAAGCTCTTCGGAAGGCTGTTCAGCCGGAATGTTTCAACCGTGCATGATGCATTCGCGATATCGACGAAACCTCTGAATCTGAATGAATTTGCTTAAGCCTCTCAGACGGGGGCTTTTTTTGTAACATTTACAGTACATTCTGCGTCATTAAGAGTGAAAGGGGATGAGTGAGTATGGAGGACCGTGAAATTGTAGAACTGTACTGGATGCGGAACGAAGACGCCATTACGCAGACAGACCGGAAATACGGAAACTTTCTTTCGGGCCAGGCATACCGCATTCTGAAAAACCGGGAAGACGCTGATGAATGCCGGAATGATACGTACCTGCAGGCATGGAATACGATGCCGCCGCAGAGACCTTCTTATCTTTGCGCATACCTGAGCACCATTCTGCGGCGTCTGTCAATTGATCTGTACCGGAAAAAGCATGCGGAAAAACGCAGGAGTGATGAATATGCCGTAGCTCTCAGTGAACTGGAAGAAATACTTCCGGCGAAGAATCCGGCTGCGGATATTGTGAGTCTGCATACTCTGGGCGATACAATCAGCGCTTATCTGCGCACGCAGCCACTGCGGAACCGGAATCTGTTTATTCTGAGGTATTTCTTCTTTGATACAGTCGAAGAAGCGGCGAAGCACTGCGGTATCCGGGCAGGGAATGCCAGGACAATTCTGCACCGGATGCGGCAGGAACTGAAACAGTATCTGATACAGGAGGGCTATGATCTATGAAAACAGAAGATCTGATGGACGCAATGGATCATATTGATCCGGATATGATCGGTAACGCATTGCAGAGCAGAGAGAAAAAAACATTTCAATGGAAAACAGTTCTGATACCGGCGATGGCCCTGGCCCTTGTATTTGCATTCATATCTGTAAACAGAAATAATGCAGATATCATTTCCGATCCGGAGGATCCTGTTCCGGATACAGAACATGAGAATACTGAAACAGCGGCGCTGAAGGAACTGCATATTGCCCGGGAAATGGGAACGGAAGGCATGGGCTTTGAAGGTGAAATCCTTCCTGCTGACACAGAACCGGACTTCAGCGGCTGTGATGATACAATTGCGGAAATGCCGGTGCTGTACCGGGATCTGCCGGCAGTACAGGGATATCTGAAGAGAACCGATACGAAGCAGATGGAGAGCGTTCTGTACCAGCTGGCCGGTCTGTTCAAAGAAAATGTTCAGAGGATGGAACGGTCATATATGGCAAATGGCGGGATTGAAAGCATTACCGCATATACGGAAACAATGATGATCGTCATGGACAGCGATGAAACAGCGGCCTGTTTCTTCAAGGAGCCCGTGCTTCTTGAGGAAGGATACAGTATTGATTATGATGCAGAACCTGCGGAAGCGGTCAGGACGATGCAGTATCTGCTGGATGTATTCGGGGATGTCATTTCATTCAGAAACCCGGTCTTTGATCCGGGACTGACATATGACTATTCCGGGGCATCGCATGTACAGTATTTTATCCGTGAAGGGGAAGGAAACGGCACAGAGCAGAGGCTGGCACAGCTGTTTGACAGAGTACAGTTCGGAGGAACAGGAAATAAGGTTGATCTTCTGCGGATCTGGGCGAAGCCGGATGATGTGAAAGAACTCGGAATGTATCCGGTCATTACGGCGGATGAAGCTGTGAAACTGTATATGGAAGGTGTGTACAGAACAACACATGCACAGGGACTTGGAAAACACATACTGCGTGCGGAACTGGTTTATTACAGCAGCCGGTATGAACCGCTGATTATGCCGTATTACCGGTTTCTGGTGGAACTGGAGGATATGGAAGCGGCGGATGGCTTTGTCAATACAGCAGCTGTATATGTACCGGCAGTTGATCCGGCGTATTACAGATTTGATGTCTCCTCAGAGATGCCGTTCAACTGAAAAAGGGCTGCGATCGCAGCCCGTGTTCATGTTATTCAGCGGTTTTCTTCTGGTATGCTTCAAGAATGATCTTTGCGCAGTTTTCAACACCGAGGGAGGAGCTGCTCAGGCACATATCATAGAAATGATAGTCGCCGAACTTCTGATCGGTATAGATTTCGTAATAGGTAGCTCTTCTCTTGTCATTGGCGATCAGGTCTTTTTCCGGACGCTCGCTGGCTTCGTGATATTCTTCGGTAATGCGTCTGATTCTTTCTTCGTCATCCGCATAGATGAATACCTTCAGCAGATCGTATTTGTCTTTGAGAATGTAGTCAGCACATCTTCCGACGATGACGCAGGGTCCTTTTTCTGCGATTTCATTGATGATCTTCGACTGCAGGATCCAGATTTTGTCACGGTTGGAGAATGTATACAGGTCCATGCCGGTCAGGCTGGCAAAGAAACCTGTTTCTGCAGTTGCTTCGCTGTTCTGCTTTACATATTCCGCATCAAATCCGCTTTCTTCGGCAATTTTATTAATGATCTGGCTGTCGTAGCATTCCAGCCCGAGTTTTTCCGCAACCATATGACCGATTGTGCGTCCGGCACTGCCATATGTACGGCTGATCGTAATGATTGTTTTTTTCATATTCCCCTCCTGAATACAGTTTCTATTTATATTTTAGCGCAAAACAGAGAATTTGAAAAAACGAGCGGTTTCATTTTCTCTGCGTTCAATCGTAAAAGGATGGTGTGCATGCATATGGTATGATAAATACAGAGGTGACGGCGATGAAAAAAATCATGTTGGGACTGATGGCGGCCGCTCTGCTCTGCGGGTGCAGCGGAAAACCGGAAGGCGATCCGGATGTGGAGGAAGTACAGGTGAATTTTGAAAAAGACGAAGAATTCGGCAGGCTGATCTTGAGCTGGGAAATGCCGGGAGATGAATTCGCGGAAATTCAGACCGCAAAACCGGACGGGACCGTGCTGTATTCCTATCAGACAACTTCCGGCTATGAGAATGTCAGAGATGTTCTTGCCTATGCATGCCAGGAAAATGATTATTACGGACCGGCCGTGTTTATTCTGAATGTCAGAAGCAGAGACACGGAAAAACTGACCCGCAGGTATGTTTCGGAAGAAGTCAATGCCTCGGAATGGTTCCCTGAAGCCAGGGAAGTCTCTGTTGACGGAAGAGCTTTGCAGGAGTTCAGCTGGAACCGTGAGTCGCAGACGATGTATGTGGAAAGCCTGCAGGATACACTGAGCAATTTCAGTGTGTATATTTTTGATGACCAGGCGGATTTCTATGCAGTCTGGTATGACAGTGAAGGAACGCAGCAGAATACCGAGACATCGCTTGAAGGTGAATCGCTGCAGGTCCTGGAGTCGCTGATTGCCGGAGGAAAACTGGTGCGGGCAGCGGTGGAGGATCCGGATATGCAGGCACTGGACGCGCCGACACCGGAAAGAATGACTGCTGTATATGAAGGGGCGGATATGCTGGAGAGAAACTGGTATGAATATGAAATGAGCCCCGAGGCAAAGCAGAAGCTGATTGATGCGGTATTGGAGTTCTGCCGTACAGGTGCCTGGCCGCAGGCATAAATCACTGAACAGAATAAGGAAAAGCGCCTGCGTGAATGTTCACGGGGCGCTTTTATGAAGATTTACAGGTGCGGATCCGCTCAGCGGCTCTGCATTTTTTTCATGATCAGGTCGAATTCGACGGTTGCAGGCTGACGCAGGCCGGCCTGTTCTTCGATGACGCATCCGTAGTCGACTGTCAGCAGTTCTCCGGAAATGAAGCTTGCCATGTCGCTGTTGAGGAATACGACCGGTCTGCCCATTTCTTCCGGTACGGCAAGACGTCCGGCATAGCCGGCACTGGCCAGAAGCTTGTCTTCGCCGCCGGCAGCGATTTCGAATTCGCTCTTCATGCCGGTGTCGGTGGAACCCGGAAGCAGTGCGTTGACGCGGATGCCCTTGGGCGCGAAGTCTTTCTGGATCATGGCGACATAGCCGTTCATGGCGCACTTGGCAAACATATAGCCGAGCATGCCGGGCAGTACATTGAGATGCATGGATTCAAGAACTGCTGTTCTGCCTTCCCAGCCATCTGCTTCAAGGACGGGCATGTAGTATTTTCTGTTGCCTTCTTTGTCCCAGTAGATGCCGCCGGTGGAGGTGATATAGGCAATGGCGCCGCCCTTTGTCATGCGCTTTGCCAGGTATTCTTCCGTGATATATGTATTGGCAATCAGGTCAATGGCTACGGTCGTATTGAAATCGGTTTTGATTCCGGAAACACCGGCGATGCCGAAGAAGGAATCGATGTGATCCGGGATCTGATGGAATGCTTCATCGATGCTTGCTTTCTCAGACAGGTTGACTTTGACGAATTTTTCGATGCCTTCGACCGGACATTCGTTGAAGTCGAGGGCATATACTTTCGCACCCAGATCGACGAGCATTTCCGCAGCGATGTGTTCATCCGGGATATGATTGAATTCTTTGACAGAAACAGCGAGCTTCTGCTCATATTGAGACATTGGGATCTGCTGAGCAAGGTCGCGTCTCTGCCGACCCAGAAGTCTCTGCTTTCCGCATCGGAGGAATCGGATGAGGTGCTTGCCCGGTATCCGGACTATACGATGGTCTATTTCTGGATCCGTCCGTTTACGATGTGCAATATGTGGCTGCGGAATGGCAGAAAGGAAACAAAAGAAGAGCTGTTTGCGGTCATCCGGCATATGGATTCTCTGTAAAACGGCCTGTATATATAAAGGTATAAATAATAGGAAATGCAACAATCATAATTGTTCTGAAAAAACACAAAAAGTGCTTGACATGTGTTTTTATGCAGGGTTAATATAACAAGGCTTAGCGTAAATGGGCTTTGTCATGCGGCAAAGCCAATAAAAAGACTAAGGTTCGGCACACTAGGAAATGTGTGCATAAAAGGAAAGGAGTAACTGAAATGCCAACAATTAATCAGTTAGTGCGCAAGGGACGTACAGATAAAGTATACAAGTCAAAGTCCCCGGCACTGAACAGAGGATTCAACTCACTCAGAAATCGTTCAACAAAGCTCAGCAGTCCGCAGAAGAGAGGCGTCTGCACCCGTGTCGGCACAATGACACCGAAGAAGCCTAACTCTGCTCTGCGTAAGTACGCCCGTGTCCGTCTCAGCAACGGTATGGAAGTAACAGCGTATATTCCGGGTGTCGGACACAACCTGCAGGAACACTCCGTCGTTATGATCCGCGGCGGCCGTGTCAAGGACCTGCCTGGTGTCCGTTACCACATCATCCGCGGCACTCTGGACTGTGCAGGTGTCAATGACAGAGGCCAGAGCCGTTCGCTGTATGGCGCAAAGAAGCCGAAGGCTAAGAAATAAGAGAGAGGAGAAGATAGAACATGCCGAGAAAAGGTTATATAGCAAAGCGTGATGTACTGCCTGATCCGATCTACAATTCAAAGCTGGTCACAAAGCTGATCAATAAGATCATGATCGACGGCAAGAGAGGAACAGCGCAGACGATCCTCTATGATGCATTTGCAGATATCGAAAAGAAGACAGGCGAGAACCCGATGCAGGTTTTCGAAAAGGCACTTGAAAATGTCATGCCTGTTCTGGAACTGAAGGTCCGCCGTGTCGGCGGTGCCAACTATCAGGTTCCGGTAGAAGTCTCCGCTGACAGAAAGCTGACACTGGCTCTGCGCTGGATCGTCAACTATTCCAGACTGAGACATGAGCCGACCATGGAAAAGAGACTGGCGGCTGAAATCATGGATGCGGCCAACGGTACAGGCGCGTCCGTCAAGAAGAAGGAAGATACACACAAGATGGCTGAAGCGAACAAGGCGTTTGCTCACTATCGTTGGTAATTTATTTCATACGCTGAAGAAAGGAGCGATATATGCCTAGAGAGTTTCCTTTAGACAAGATTCGTAATATAGGAATCATGGCCCACATCGATGCCGGCAAGACGACAACGACAGAGCGTATCCTGTATTACACAGGTAAGATATATAAGATCGGTGAAACTCACGACGGCGCTTCCCAGATGGACTGGATGGCTCAGGAACAGGAACGTGGTATCACGATTACTTCCGCAGCTACGACATGCCACTGGAAAGACTGCCAGATCAATATTATCGATACCCCAGGCCACGTTGACTTCACAGCTGAAGTTGAGCGTTCGCTGCGAGTACTGGATGGAGCTGTAACCGTTCTGGACTCCAAAGCAGGTGTCGAACCTCAGACAGAAACCGTCTGGAGACAGGCGACGGAATACAGAGTTCCGCGTGTTGTCTTCTCCAATAAGATGGATGCGACCGGTGCAGACTTCTTCATGTCTGTCAATTCGATCGGCGACCGCCTCGGCGCAAAGGCCGCTGCGATCCAGATGCCGATCGGTGCGGAACAGTCCTTCCGCGGCATCATCGACCTGGTTACAATGCGTCAGTACATGTATATGAATGACCTTGGAACCGATATTCAGGAAACAGATATTGCAGATCAGTACATCGATCAGGCAAAGGAAATGCGTGAGAAGATGCTGGATGCGATCGCTGACTACGATGATGAACTGATGATGAAGGTTCTCGAAGGCGAAGAGCCGACGGTTGAAGAAATCAAGAGAGCTATCCGTGCGGGTGTTCTGACGTCGGAATTCTTCCCGGTTATGTGCGGTTCCGCATATAAGAACAAGGGTGTACAGCTGCTGCTGGATGCAGTCGTTGAATATCTGCCTGCTCCTACGGATATCCCGGCTATCAAGGGACATCTTGAGGATGGCACAGATGATGAAAGACATCCTTCTGATGATGAGCCGTTCAGCGCTCTGGCATTCAAGGTTGCGACAGACCCGTTTGTCGGACGTCTGACATACTTCCGTGTCTACAGCGGTAAGGCAACGGCAGGAAGCTATGTTCTCAACGCTTCCAAAGACAAGAGAGAACGTTTCGGACGTCTGGTCCGCATGCACGCAAATCACCGTGCCGATATCGATGAGGTATATGCAGGTGACATCGCCGGTGCGGTCGGTCTGAAGAACACAACAACAGGTGATACGCTCTGTGATGAGAATCATCCGATCATTCTGGAATCCATGGTCTTCCCGGAACCGGTCATTCAGATGTCCGTCGAACCGAAGACAAAGCAGGACTCCCAGAAGATGGACGAAGCACTTGCCAAGCTGGCAGAAGAAGATCCGACCTTCCGTACATATACAGATGAGGAAACAGGTCAGACGATCATCGCCGGTGTCGGTGAGCTGCAGCTCGACATCATCATGGACCGTATGAAGAGAGAGTTCAAAGTTGAGGCAACAGCAGGTGCGCCGCAGGTTGCTTACCGTGAAACGATCCGCAGGGAAGGCGAGACAGAAGGCCGCTTCATCCGTCAGTCCGGCGGTCACGGTCAGTACGGTGACGTATGGATCCGTTTCTCTCCGAACCCGGGCAAGGGCTTCGAGTTCGAAGACGCAACGGTCGGCGGAAGCGTTCCGAAGGAATATATCAAGCCGACACAGCAGGGTCTGGAAGAAGCTCTCAACAATGGTCTGGTTGCGGGATATCCGATCGTCGATATCAAGTGCGTTCTGTTCGACGGAAGCTACCACGATGTAGACTCGTCCGAGCAGGCTTACAAGATCGCTGCTTCCCTGGCGCTGAAAGAAGCCGCAAAGGTATGCGATCCGGCGATTCTCGAACCGATCATGGCAGTAGATATTACTGCACCGTCTGAGTATCTCGGTTCCGTCATGGGTGACGTAACCAAGAGAAGAGGACAGATCCGTGAGCAGGAAGAAACAGGCAACGCGATCAAGGTTAAGGCATTCGTGCCGCTGGCTGAAATGTTCGGCTATGTTACAGACCTGCGTTCATTCACGCAGGGCCGCGGAACCTATATGATGCAGATGGATCATTACGAAGAAGTGCCGAAGAATATTGCCAAGGCAATTATTGAGAAAAACAGCGCTTCTGCAAAGTAAGCAGGTATTGCAATAAGGTAGTAAGTCCGCTAAAATAATTGCAGACTGAAAAATAAAAAAACTGGAGGAAAAACATTATGGCTAAGGAACGTTTTGACCGTTCGTTGGAACATGTCAACATCGGTACTATCGGTCACGTTGACCATGGTAAAACAACATTAACAGCAGCAATTACAAAGTATCTTGCTGAGCATCCGGAAGCTGGTTCCGCTAAGTTCGAAGCTTACGACCAGATCGACGGTGCACCGGAAGAAAAGGCTCGTGGTATCACGATCAACACAGCACACGTTGAATATCAGACAAAGACACGTCACTATGCACATGTCGACTGCCCAGGTCACGCTGACTACATCAAGAACATGATCACAGGTGCTGCGCAGATGGATGGTGCTATCCTGGTCGTTGCAGCTACTGATGGACCGATGCCGCAGACACGTGAGCACATCCTGCTCTCCCGTCAGGTCGGTGTTCCGAAGATGGTTGTATTCCTGAACAAGTGCGACATGGTCGACGATGAAGAACTGATCGACCTTGTTGAAATGGAAGTCCGTGAACTGCTCTCTGAGTATGGCTTCGAAGGCGATGACACACCGATTATCCGCGGTTCTGCTTTCGGTGCTCTGAACGGCGATGAAAAGTGGACACCGGCGATCAAGGAACTGCTCGATGCAGTTGACACATGGATCCCGACTCCTCCGCATGAATTCGACAAGCCGTTCCTGATGGCTGTTGAAGACGTCTTCACGATCACAGGTCGTGGAACTGTCGCTACAGGCCGTGTTGAACGTGGCAAACTGACACTGAACGACCAGGTTGAAATCGTAGGTATCAAAGAAACACGTACAACAGTCGTTACAGGTATCGAAATGTTCCGTAAGACTCTGGACTTCGCTCAGGCTGGCGATAACATCGGTGCTCTGCTCCGTGGTGTCAACCGTGACGAAATCGAACGTGGACAGGTTCTGGCTAAGCCGGGAACAGTTACGCCGCACACAAAGTTCAAGGCGCAGGTTTACGTTCTGACAAAGGAAGAAGGCGGCCGTCATACACCGTTCGTTTCCAACTACCGTCCGCAGTTCTACTTCCGTACAACGGACGTAACGGGTGTTATCAACCTGCAGGAAGGCACAGAAATGTGCATGCCTGGCGATAACGCTACATTCGAGGTTGAACTGCTGTCCCCGATCGCTATCGAACAGGGAACACGTTTCTCCATCCGTGAAGGCGGCAGAACAGTCGGTTCCGGAAACATCATCGAAATCATCGCTTAATTGATGAACAGAAAGATATCCTTCGGGGTATCTTTTTTTTGCTATGGTGTATCATATTGGCAAAGAGAGGTTTGAGATGAAATTTACTGAACTTGAATATCAGCGCCTCGATGTGGAAAGCGCAGAAAAAGAACTGAAAGAACTCTGTGCCCGGATGCGCGGGGCAAAGACCTATGCCGAAGCGAAAGAAGTATTTATCGAAAAGGATAACCTGTATAAGCACATTGTGACATGCATGGAAATCGCTTCGATCCGGCATGATATCGATACGCGGGATGCGTTCTATGATGAGGAATCGAAATTCTGGAAGACAAAGATGCCGGAGATTTCAGAAGTTCTGCAGGAGTTTACCAAAGCATTGCTGGACAGTCCGTTCCGGGCGGAGTTCGAAGCAGAATACGGCAATGTCATGTTTATCAACGGCGAGATCGAGATGAAGTCTTTCAGTCCGGCAATCATTGAGGAGATGAAGGAAGAAAGCCTTCTTGCGAATGAATATGAAGATCTGCTGGCATCTGCCCAGATTCCGTTTGAAGACGGTGTCTATACGCTTTCGCAGATGACGCCGTTTATGAATGATCCGGATGATGCCAGAAGACTTGCCGCATGGAAAGCCACCGGTCAGTGGTATAAGGATCATCAGCCGAAGATGGATGAGATCTATGATGAACTGGTGAAGCGCAGAGATGCCATGGGACGCAAGCTCGGATATGACGGATATACGCAGCTGGGCTATTACCGGATGAACCGGAATTCCTATACAAAGGAAGATGTGGAAAAGTTCCGGGAAGCAGTTGTGAAATACGTTGTGCCGATTGCCGTGAAGATCTGCCGCAGACAGGCAGAGAGACTGGGAGTTTCCTTTCCTCTGAGCTTTGCGGATGAAGCACTGGAGTTCCGCAGCGGAAATCCGAAGCCGCAGGGTACAGCGGAAGATATCGTTAAAGCCGGCACAAAGTTCTATGATGAGCTTTCACCGGAGACATCGGAGTTCTTTCATACGATGCTCGACTGCGATCTGATGAGTCTTCTTTCCACCGAAGGAAAGCGGGGCGGCGGCTATTGTACAGGACTGGCGGATTATCATGTTCCGTTTATCTTTGCCAATTTCAACGGAACCCAGGACGATGTGGAAGTTGTCACGCATGAAGCAGGCCATGCTTTTGAGGCCTGGATGAACCGCTTCAGAGTACCGTATGATTCCGTCTGGCCGACCATGGAGTCATGCGAAGTGCATTCCATTTCCATGGAATTCTTTGCGGAAGGATGGGCAGAGGATTTCTTCGGAAAGGATGCGAAGAAATATCTGTATTCGCATCTGGCCGGCGGTCTGACGTTTATCCCGTACGGAACGATGGTCGATCATTTCCAGCATGAAGTCTATGCGCATCCGGAAATGACACCGCGCCAGAGACATGATACATGGAAGAGACTGATGGGTATCTATATGCCCTGGATCCGTCTGGACGGGGAGATTCCGTTCTTTGCGGAAGGCGAGCACTGGCAGCTGAAACATCATATCTATTCCAGTCCGTTCTATTATATTGATTACTGCCTGGCCCATGCGGTTGCCCTGGAGTTCTGGGCAATGATTCAGGAAGACAGGGAAAATGCCTGGAATCACTATATGAGATATACGGAACAGGGCGGTTCCAAGGTGTTTACGGAACTGCTCAAAGGGGCGGATCTTGAGAGTCCGTTTGAAGGAGATATGCTGAGAAAGGTCTGTGAAAAAGCAGACGCATATCTGGATGCGTTCGATCTCAGCGGAATCCGTTAATTGGTTATAAGCCGGTCATTCAACAGACTGGCTTTTTTATGCGGTCTTTGATACGATATCCGCATGACGCAAAGAGAATATTATAAAAATGCAATGCGGATCGCTCTGCCGATCATGATCCAGAACGGCGTAACGAATTTTGTCGGTCTGCTGGACAATATCATGGTCGGAAGGATCGGAACGAATCCGATGTCCGGTGTGGCAATTGTCAATCAGCTTCTGATGGTGTGGAATCTGTGTCTTTTCGGAGGCATGTCCGGCATCAGTATCTTTACCGCCCAGTTTCACGGGAAAGAAGATGAAGAAGGTGTCCGGCACACATTCCGGCTGCTGTTCATGCTGGGAATCGTGCTGTTTGCGGCAGGCATACTGATCTATACGGTATTCCGCGATCCTCTGGTCCGCCTGTACCTGAATGAAGAAGGGACAGCGGCAGAAGAAACGCTGGCGGCGGCGCACAGCTACCTGCAGTATATGTATTTCGGACTGCTGCCGTTTGCGATGGCCCAGGTATACTCCTCCGTGCTGCGCGCGACCGGTGAAACGAAGGTTCCGATGCAGGGAAGTCTTCTGGCGGTATCGGTCAACCTGGTCGGAAACTATATTCTGATTTTCGGAAAATTCGGACTGCCGGCCATGGGCGTTGCCGGTGCAGCTCTGGCGACGGTACTGTCGAGAATTGCCGAGATGCTGTATCTTGTGCTCTGGACGCACAGGAATACGGAAAAAAATCCGTATATACTCAATGCCTATGCATCCATGAAGGTGCCTGCGCTTCTTTTGAAGAACTGCTTTATCAAGGGCATGCCGCTGCTGATCAATGAAACGCTGTGGTCTGCCGCAATTGCGTTTATGATGCAGATCTATTCCCGCCGCGGTCTGAATGTCATCGCTGCGATGAATATTTCGCAGACGATCTCGAATCTGTTCTCGGTCGTATTCATGTCCATGGGCATATCCATCGGTATTATCATGGGCCATGAACTCGGGGCCGGGAAGTTCAATGAAGTCAAGAGCCATGCCAATGCGCTGAGTCTGTTTGCGGTAGGCATGTGTCTGTTTACCGGCACGGCACTGTTTCTGTGTGCCGGACTGTTCCCTGCCATCTATAACACCAGTGCAGAGGTACGGGAACTGGCAGCCGGACTGATCCGGATCGTGGCGGTGACCAGCCCGATCCATGCCTATGCCAATGCGACGTACTTTACGATCCGTTCCGGCGGAAAGACAGTGATCACGTTCCTGTTTGATTCCTGTTTCAGCTGGACTGTCAGCGTTCCGGTCGCGTTTGTGCTTGTGTCGTATACGGATCTGCCGGTACTGACGGTGTATCTGTGCGTAATGCTGGCGGATCTGCTGAAATGCATCGGCGGATATATTCTGGTGCAGAAGGGTGTCTGGATCAACGATATTACACAGCTGGCATAGGCAGCAGGCAGTACAATTGCATATCGCATGGCGGATGCAAGAATGAGAATACAAATGAAATGGAGAATGAATGATGGCAAGATATGATATCGCTATTATCGGTACCGGTCCGGCCGGACTGGAAGCTGCTATTACAGCCAAAGTCAGAAACAAGAATATTATCCTCTTTGGAAACAAAGATCTTTCGAGAAAAATGCAGGTCGTCGATCATCCGATCCTGAACTACCTGGGTCTGCCGGAAGTCACCGGCAGGCAGATGGCTGCCGCATTTACAGAGCAGCTGGAAAAGATGAATATTGAAATCACCGAGCTCAAGGTTACGGCAGTATACGCAATGCCGGGCTACTTCGGTCTGCAGCTTTCCAACAATGAAATGGCGGAAGCGGACAGCGTTATTCTGGCGACCGGTGTCGTAGCGGGCAAACCGTATCCGGGTGAGGAACAGTTCCTCGGCCGCGGTGTCAGCTACTGTGCTACCTGCGATGCACCTTTATATAAAGGAAAGACAGTCGCATGCATCGGCGGATCGGCAGATGAAGAAGCGGAAGCGGACTTCCTCGGTGAAGTCTGTGAGAAGGTATACTACCTGCCGCTGTACAAAGGAGATGTACAGTTCACGCATGACAATGTGGAAGTCATCAGCGGCAGACCGGTGGAAATCAGCGGTGCGATGAAGGCGAATAAGCTGACAACAGATCAGGGCAGCTATGATGTGGACTGTGTATTCATCCTGCGGGCAGCCCAGTTCCCGGGACAGTTGGTGCCGGGTGTTGAAGTCGACGGAAACGCAGTCAAGGTCGACCTGCAGATGCGGACGAATATTCCAGGTCTGTTTGCGGCAGGGGATATTGCCGGACAGCCGTATCAGTACATCAAGTCGGCAGGACAGGGAAATGTTGCGGCACTGAGTGCTGTCAGCTACCTGGATGAGAAAAAGAGGAATGGCTGATTTCTATGGACCGTGAAAAAATCATCGTCCGTACCAGTATCATCGGAATTGCGGCAAATGTATTCCTGGCAGCGTTCAAAGCGTTTGTCGGAATTCTTTCCAATTCCATTGCGGTCGTACTGGATGCGGTCAATAATCTTTCAGATGCACTTTCATCTGTCATTACGATTCTCGGCACAAAGCTGGCTTCCAAACCGGCGGATAAAAAGCATCCGTACGGTTACGGCAGAATTGAATATCTGAGTGCCATGATCATTTCCGTGATCGTTCTCTATGCCGGTATTACTTCCTTTGTCGAATCTGTGCGGAAGATCCTGGCACCGGAGACGCCGGAGTACAGTACGCTTTCTCTGATCGTGATCGCAGCCGGTGTGATTGTCAAGATCCTGCTGGGTACGTATGTAAAGAACGTCGGAAAGCAGGTAAACAGCGATTCTCTGGTCAACAGCGGCGAAGATGCACGGCTGGATTCCGTCATTTCCGCATCGACACTGGTGGCTGCGCTGATCTACATGTTTGCACATGTTTCGCTGGAGGCATGGCTCGGTGCCATTATTTCCCTGGTAATTATCCGCAGCGGTGTGGAGATGCTGAGGGATACGCTGAGCCGGATTCTCGGTGAGCGGGCAGAAAGCGATATGACAAAAGAAATCAAGCGTACGGTCTGCTCGGTAGACGGAGCAATCGGGGCATATGACCTGATTCTGAATGACTACGGACCGGACCGGCTCATCGGTTCCGTCCATGTGGAAGTTCCGGATTATTTCACAGCAGACAGACTGGATGAAATGACCCGCGAAATCGAAGACAGAGTTTTTGAAAAGCACAATGTCATTTTGACGGCAGTCGGTTTCTATTCCCACAATACAAAAGATGATGAAGCCGCAAGAATCCGCGAGAAAATCCGGGATATTGTCATGAACCATGAACATGTGCTGCAGATGCACGGATTCTACGTGGATCTGGAACGGAAGACGATCCGGTTTGACGCAGTCATCGATTTCATGGTGGAAGACCGGAATGCCTTATATGCGCAGATTCTGCAGGAAGTACAGACCGCTTATCCGGATTATGCACTGCAGATCCAGATGGATTCCGATATCAGCGACTGACAGGGGATGTTCTCCTGTCTTTTCTTTTGCGCTGACGGATTAAAAAACAGGGTACATCATACCCTGTCTTCCGGCAGATCCGGAATGCATTTGTTTTTATGCGTTTTTCTGTTTCTTTCTTGACTGCTTTCCGATCCAGCGCCACAGCGTTACCGGGCGTCCGTCTTCGAAGACACGGGAACCGTCCAGGTCGTATTCGCAGAAGTCATTGTAAACATGAACCCAGGAGAAATGACCGTTGTAGCGGTAAGGTTTTCCCTCATCGTCTTTAAAGAGACCGGACTGATCCGTGATGTTTTCAAACAGGGATACATGGACATTCTGATTGCCGGCGGCTTTCAGTTTCCGGTATGTCGGCAGGCACAGTCCGTCCGGCGGTACGAGGGGATCGTCCTGGGCATTGGTGAACCAGATGGGAAGGTGTTTCAGATTCTGCAGGTCCTGTCCGGTCAGAGCGGAAGTACGGAATGCTTCGCAGACCGGGAAGGCTGCCGCAAAGAAGTCCGGATAGGAGACAATCATGCGCATTGTCATGAAGCCGCCGTTGGAGCATCCTCCGATATAGATACGGTCGCGGTCGATATCAGGGTGCAGTTCCAGGAATTCATCGATCAGCGATTTCAGCGCTTCGGTATAAATGCTTTCGACACCCTCTTTTTCCGGCTGCTTTTTCTTTCCGGAGCCGTAATCCATCCAGTAGGTAGGGCACTGCGGACAGAGAATGTATGCGGCACCGCCTAATTTGCGCTGGATATCCGCAGAGGAAAGATTGACAACCTTGTTTCCGGTATAGGCAACTGTGGGATCGCTTCCGCCTTCACCGAGACCGTGAAGCCAGATGACCAGAGGCAGTTTTTCGGGCAGTTCATGTGTCCATTCATTTCCGAAACCGGAGTCGAGAGAATGAAGCAGTTTTTCTCCTGCTTTTCTGTCCGGTGTGTAATATCCGTAGCCCAAAGGCATGTTCCGGTCATGGGAACGGCTGTTCGTCCATCCTTGCAGCTGCGGGCAGATATCGCCGTCAGATTCATCGAAGATCCATCCGCTGAAGGGAATGGGAGCGCTGATTTCCTTTACCTGGGTCACACGGTATTCGCAGCGCAGGAATTCGTTCAGATGATTGCGGAGAGCTGCCTGGGAGTACCCGGTCGGATATCCCGGGCCATACGGCATTTCCAGTGCGATCTGTCCGGATTCAAATACCTGTTTTCCCGTTTCGTCGCAGGGATATGCTTTTGAAACTGTCCGGTATCCCTTGGAAGGATAGATTTTCGGACCGAGCCATTCCTTCGAGGCCATGAAGATTTCACCGGTTTCCGGGTTTTTTCTTTCGACATAGACACTGAAGGTATCCGGGCTGATCTGCGGGGCAGTCAGTTTTTCCGGGGCATTCAGAATCAGCTTGGCAATATAAGGGCCGTTATCGGTAATGACGGTATATGTTTTATAACTGTACATGCGGTTTCTCCTCCTTGTCTGATACGGTCGGGATGCCGGGCGCAGATTTGATTCTTCAGGCATACAGCCGGTTTCCCGCTTTATCTGTACTTATTTTACGCTGTCATCACAAGCATGTAAAAGATGTTTATTAAATGGCTTTGCATACAGAAAATGCATGACAAAAAAGTTCTGGATGCGGATCATCGCTGCCGGACTGTATGTACAGGTATCCCGGAGGATAAATGAAAAGCCGGGATTTTCCCGGCCGCATGTTTCGGTTCTGAATATAATCAATCAGTTCAGTGCATTCCATTCTGTCTGCTTCGGCTGAATGGCTGTGAATGAATCGCTGATGTATGCTTTGAATACGTTGCCCTCTGTCTTGGCAATGATGAATTTCGCATTGTTGAAAGCCAGGTGCGCTGCGCTTTCAGGAGATACATTCACGGAAAGATCTTCTGAAACTGTTCTTCCTCTTTCGTTGACGAGTTTGTATTTGCCATGCTCAATCGTAAGCTTCAGACAATCGCCGGTATGAACATTTGCATAACCCTGTGTCTCGGCAACCATCGTTACTTTTTCCTTATTGCTATCCATATACGTGTCCTCCAGACTTTACCACGTATGTTTTATACTGTCTTGGAACGAATTACAAGTCTTTTCAGAGGTTTTTTCATTTTCATACGAATGAAAACTCATTCATGTGGCCTGATTTGTCAAAATTTGTTCAGGAGGGTCTTTTGCGGTTGACACGCATAATTATATTGAATACAATATAATTGTAAAAAATAAAGGGGTATGTACATGGCACAGATTTACGATTATACACTTCTTGACAGAAAAGGAAACGAAGTTCCGCTGAAGAATTTTGAAGGCAAAGTTCTCCTGATTGTCAATACCGCTACCGGCTGCGGATTTACACCGCAGTATGAGGATCTGCAGAATATGTATTCCAAATATCATGAACAGGGCCTGGAAATCATCGATATTCCCTGCAATCAGTTTGCCGGACAGACACCCGGTACAGATGAAGAGATTCATGAATTCTGCACATTGAAATACAATACGGAATTCGAACAGATGAAGAAGTCTGAGGTCAACGGCGAAAACGAACTGCCGCTGTACACATACCTGAAGAGCCAGCAGGGCTTCAAGGGTTTCGGCAAAGGACCCAAGGCACTGGCATTCGGTGTCATGATGAAGAAGATCGATAAGGATTACAAGAACAATCCGGCCATCAAGTGGAACTTCACGAAGTTCCTTGTGGACAGAAACGGAAATGTTGTCGACCGGTTTGAACCGACCGAGAACATGAAGGATGTTGAATCAAAGGTAGCAGCGCTGCTGTAAAATAGGTACGGGAGGTGGGCAATGAAGAAAAATGAATATGAGCAGCTGCGGCTGGATCATCAGCTTTGTTTCCCGCTGTATGCCGCAAGCAGAGCTGTCACGCAGAAGTATACACCGATTCTCAAGCCGCTCGGACTGACATATACGCAGTATCTGGTCATGCTGGTACTGTGGGAACAGGACGGCCTGCGGGTATCGGAACTCTGTGAAAAGCTGTTTCTTGATTCCGGCACGGTAACGCCGCTGCTGAAGAAAATGGAACAGCAGGGGCTTCTGACCAGGGAACGTTCCGGCAGCGATGAGAGAGTCGTGATCGTTCATCTGACGGAGAAGGGAATGGATCTCAGGGAAAAAGCAAAGAATATCCCTTCTGAGATCGGCAGCTGTATCGCTCTGTCTGTGGAAGAAGCAGGAGCGCTGTACACCCTGCTGTATAAACTGATGAATCAGAAATAAAGAAGCCATGCGAGAACGTGGCTTTTCATTTGGCAGGAATATGCGATAATACAGGACATGTGCATTGGAGAAATGAGATGAATCTGACATCCGGCTTATATCTTCTTTCGGCAATTCTGTGCAGTGCATCGATGGCGGTCGTGCTGCGTCTGTTCCGCTCTTCCCAGGATAACCGCTACGGTATGATCCTGGGCAATTATCTGATCTGTACGTGTATCGGCTTTCTGCTTCTGCCGGACCGGGGACTGATCCTGCATGCAGAGCCGGTGACAGTTCTCTGCGGTATATCCGGAGGAATTCTCTATGTCCTGTCTCTTGTATGCATGCAGAGCAGTATTCAGAGCAGCGGTGCTATCCTGACATCGGCGTTTTCCAAACTCGGTCTGCTGGTGCCTCTGGCCATCAGTATTCTTGTTTTCCATGAGCGGCCGGGGATTCTGCAGGCATCCGGCATGGTCATGGTCATCGCGGCGGTCTGGATCTTTTCGCAGAATAAAGAAACGGATCTGAAATCCATGCAGTTTGATCTGGGCTTTCTGCTCATTGTTCTTCTGACCGGCGGGCTTTCGGATTCCATGGCAAAGATCTATGACGTATACGGGGTCCGCAGCGAAGACGCTGCCTATTTCTTCTTTATATTCTTCTGTGCTTCGGTTCTGACATTGTTTCTGCTTGTGCAGGAAGGCAGGAAGACCGGAAAGAAAACATCCCTGCGCTCACTGGCGGCAGGGATCCTGGTCGGTGTTCCGAATTATTTCTCTTCTGTATTTCTGCTGAAGGCGCTGAACGGCATTCCGGCAACGGTTGCCTATCCGGTATTTTCTGCCGGGGCGATCCTGCTGGTGACGGTCATCAGTATTCCGCTGTTCAAAGAATATCTGGACAGAAGACAGACAGCGGCGCTGACGCTGATCCTGACGGCGATCATTCTGCTGAATCTCTGATCACTGCAGACCGACATGAATGGAAGGATCCATGGCATGGATGACGTTATCGATATGCCATTGGTACCAGTCTTCATGGCCGGGCATCATTTCTTCGGTCAGGTCTTTGTAGAAAACGGAGAACATGTGCGTATAGACTTCGGTGTTATAGGTGAAGATCAGATCTGCTCTGACATCTCTGACCTGCTTAGTGACGGTACCGTCGGGATTTTCGGTCTTTTCCATGACCAGGGAAGCGGCAATGCCGGTGTTGAGTTCTTCCCAGGTGCAGATCCCTTCATAGGTCTGGGCACTGAGCATATTGCCGAGGGCATAGAAACAGATTGTTTTTCCGTCATTGAGCCACTGGATGGGCTGGGTATGATGGGCATGGTTGCCGATGATCACATCAGCACCGGCATCGGCGAGCTGCTGGGCCAGGCGGAGCTGTTCTTCATCGGGCTGGTGGGTGTATTCGGTGCCCCAGTGCATGGATACGATGACGAAGTCCGCTTTTGTATCTGCGGTGCGGACCCATTGCAGGAGTTCTTCTTCCGAGCCTCTGTAGGTATTGACCAGATATTCCATTCCTTCCGGCGGCAGCCATCCGTTTGTATCATAGGTCCAGGCGGTAAAGGCATAGGTGATGCCGTTTTTTTCATAGACAGGTACGGCCTGTCTTTCTTCCCAGGACATATTGATGCCGGAGGTGACAGCGTCTTTCTGCTCTTCCCAGAAAGCATGGGAATTGATGCATCCCTCCGCGTCTTTATCCAGGGAATGGTTGTTTGCGACAGAGACCAGATTGAAGCCTTTGGAAACCATGTATTCGCCATAGGACTGCGGACAGTTGAAATGGGGGAAGCTGGTCATGCCCAGGTAGTCTCCGCCAAGGATGCATTCCTGGTTATAGAAAGCCAGATCGTACGAAGAAGCGATATCTGCGATGCCGTCCATCTGGGAACTCCAGTCATAGGTTCCGTCTTCTCTTTCGGCATCCCAGTCATTGGGTGTCTGTACCAATGCATCGCCGATCATATACAGGGACAATGTACTGGTAACGGGTTTTTCCGGTTCAGCCGGTTCTTCGGCGGTTTCTTCCTGCGGTTCTTCGGTTTCAGGGCGCAGGAAAGGCCGGAGTGCAGTATCCGCCAGGACTGTGCACAGGGACGGGATCAGAATGATCAGGAGATATTTCACAAAAGGACGCATTTTTCTGTTTTTCATATATGCATTGTATCACGCGCGATGCAGACCTTGCCAATACCCGCCAGGTTTCTATGTTCTGCGCAAAACTGTTATGATGGATATATGAAAAGAGAAGCGGAATATCTTCGTATATACAGAAAACTGCGGAATGAAATCGTGCAGGGGGCATATGCATACGGTATGCGGCTGCCGTCCAAACGCGCAACGGCGCAGGCGGAAGGCGTCAGTCCGATCACCGTTGAACATGCATATGCGCTGCTGTGTGAAGAAGGCTATCTGCAGGCCCGTGAGCGCAGCGGATGCTATGTCATTTACCGGAAAGAAGAACTGTTTTCAATGCCGGAAAAGGAACTGGCGGAAACAGCCGTATCCTCCGGTGCACAGGAAGAAAGCTTTCCCTATACGGTGTTTGCCAGAGCGGTACGCAAGGTTCTTGCGGATCACGGCAGTCAGATCCTTTCACCGACGGAAGGAACGGGATGTCTGTATCTGCGGCAGGCGATCGCATCATATCTGCTGCGCAGCCGGAATATCAGTGTAAAACCGGAACAGATCGTCATCGGTTCCGGATCGGAGTATCTGTATTCACTGGTTGTGCAGATTGCCGGAAGAGACTGCGTCTACGGGATCGAAGATCCTTCCTATGCGCAGATCCGCAACATCTATCAGGCCAGCGGTGCCAAGGTCGATCCGCTGCCTCTGACGGAAAACGGCATTGATTCCAAAGCGCTGCAGAAGACGGACGCAGCGGTGCTGCATGTAACACCGTACCGGAGCTTCCCTTCGATGAATACAGCGGATGAGAACAAACTGCGGGAATACGTGCAGTGGGCAGTGCAGAGGGATGCGCTGATCATCGAAGACGACTATGCCTCTGAGTTTACGGCTCCGGGCCGGGCAAGGCCGACGCTGTTTTCGATGGAGCCGGTGTATCATATTATATATATGAATACATTTACAAAGACGATTGCGTCTTCTGTCAGGGCGGGCTATATGATCCTGCCGGAACAGAGGACACAGGAGATCCTCGATATGATTTCGTTCCGTTCGTGTACGGTATCTTCACTGCTGCAATATACGATCGCGGAAGTGCTGAACAACGGCAGTTTTGAACGGCATCTGAACCGGATGCGCAGGATGCACAGAAAGGAGCAGGTATGATTATTTCGGAAAAACCGGGCCAGGTCTACAGTATCGCACAGGACAACCGGCCGCTTCCCAATGCGATCATCACAAACATGACTTTCAATGAACAGGGCTACAGCATTGCCCATTATTCCCTGGGGACGGATACATATATCGAACCGGAAAGATACTCTCATCCGGCAATATATATCTGTATCACTGGAAAACTGCAGGTCGAGTATAAAGAAAACGATGCCAGAAAAATGGCCATGCTTGAACCGGGCGGCGTATTTGTCCGGCCTGCCTATGTGCTGTGTGAATTCCGCAGTATTCAGGACTGTGTATATACGGAAATCGGATTTCCGCTGGATGCGAATTTCCATCAGCGCCTGAAGGAATGGGATGTATTCTATCTGAAGAATATGCTCCGCTATTCTGAGGAAGGCGTCAGCCGGATCGATCTGATCGAAGGTGACAACCTGCGTCTGTTCCTGCTGGCCATTCAGAAAGGACAGACCGGGGAAGAGGTACAGTCCAACGGAGAAACGATCGTAACCGTGCTGGAAGGATATCTGCATATTCTGTACAACGGCAGGGAAGAAGTGCTTCATGAGGGGGAATCTTTCCTGATCGAAGACGGTGTCATGCATTCTTTCCAGGTTTCTGACAGATGCAGGATTGCATGTCTTTCGGTATTTGACAGTACAGCCGGATAGTGAGAGGAAATTGCCTTTACATTTAATGCATTTCTGTTACGATGATACTGTTCTTTTTCGTTTGGTAACCGGAACCCCGTCGGGCAGAAAGGAAGGAGCTATGGCGTCAGTTGTTATGACTCTCCAGACAAAAGATGTTTTTGTGAAAGCCGGTGCCCGTTTTCTGCATGGCGGAGTTTTTCATACGGCGGATATTGAATAGAATGCATACGCAGCCTGTGGATTTTCCATAGGCTGTTTTGTTTGAAGGAGGATACAGTGAATGAAAAAAGCAGCGATCATCATGGGCTCGGACAGTGATCTGCCTGTCATGGCCAAAGCAGTAAAGGTTCTCGAAGATTACGGAATTCCGTATGAGGCACATGTATATTCTGCACACCGTACACCTGAACAGGCCGCTTCCTTTGCGGCAAATGCACGGGATAACGGATTCGGCGTCATCATTGCCGGTGCCGGCATGGCAGCAGCCCTGGCCGGAGTACTGGCAGCCCATACAACTCTGCCGGTGATCGGTGTACCGCTGAAGTCAGCGGTGCTGGAGGGAACAGACGCGCTGCTTGCGACGGTTATGATGCCCAGCGGCATTCCGGTAGCGACCGTAGCGATTGACGGAGCCAAGAACGCAGCCTATCTTGCGGCAGAGATTCTTGCCGTAGGCGATGCGGAACTGGCTGCGAAGATCGAAGCGGACCGCCGGAAACAGACCGAAGGCGTACTGAAGAAAGATGCCGGTCTGGCAGAACGGCTGAAGGAGTTTTAAACAGGAAGGACTGAATATGGAAAAGAGTTACAGTGACAGTTACAAAGCTGCCGGTGTAGATGTAACGGCAGGATATGCGTCTGTGGAACTGATGAAGGAACACGTCGCAAAGACAAAGATCCCCGGTGTTCTTGACAGTATCGGCGGATTCGGCGGTCTCTTCGCACCGCAGATGGCGGGTATGGAGAAGCCGGTTCTGGTATCCGGTACGGACGGTGTCGGTACAAAGCTGAAACTGGCATTCATGCTGGAAAAGCATGATACGATCGGCATTGACTGCGTTGCCATGTGCGTCAATGACATTATCTGCACAGGCGGTGCGCCGCTGTTCTTCCTGGATTACATTGCCTGCGGCAAAAACGTTCCGGAGAAGATTGCGGAAATCGTCAAAGGCGTTGCGGACGGCTGTGTACAGGCAGGCTGTGCACTGGTCGGCGGCGAAACAGCCGAACATCCGGGTCTGATGCCGGAAGATGAATATGACCTTGCCGGTTTTGCGGTGGGTATCGTCGATGAAAAGAAGATCCTGGACAAGACATCGGTGAAGGCTGGAGATGTCATTATCAGTCTGGCTTCCAGCGGTGTGCATTCCAACGGTTTCTCACTGGTCAGAAAGGTCTTCGACATTGAAGGCGGCGAATCCATCCATGCCTATGCGGATGTGCTTGGCAAGCCTCTGGGCGAAGCGCTTCTGACACCGACGGTGATCTATGTAAAGCCGGTCCTTGAGCTTCTGAAGAAGGTTCCGGTGAAGTCCATTGCCCATATTACCGGCGGCGGCTTCTATGAGAATATGCCCCGGGCATTCGGTGAAAACCTGAATGCGGTGATTCAGAAAGGCACATGGAAAGTCCTGCCCGTCTTCGATCTGATCCAGAAGACTGGAAATATCTCCGAGCACGATATGTACAATACCTTCAATATGGGTGTCGGCATGATCGTGATCGTATCGCCGGAAAATGCGGACGCGGCTCTGGAATGTCTGCGCGGCTGCGGCATTGACGCAAATGTCATCGGCCATATGAGCGAGGGCGATCACTCCGTAGTGATCGAAGAGAAATGACCCGGATCGCGGTTCTTGTCTCCGGCGGCGGCACGAATCTGCAGGCGCTGATCGATGCGCAGAATGCCGGGAAGATTCCCCATGGCAGGATCGTTCTGGTCCTTGCGAGCAATCCGAAAGCATATGCTCTGACAAGAGCAGAGAATGCCGGCATTGATACGGCAGTTGTCCGGCGGAAGGATTATGAAAACCAGGACAGCTTCGATGATGCGATCCTGAAGACACTGAAGGAACATGATATCGAAATGGTCATTCTGGCCGGATATCTGAGTATTCTGTCGGAAAAAGTCATCCGGGCATATACGGACCGGATGATCAACATCCATCCATCCCTGATTCCGAGTTTCTGCGGCAAGGGATTCTATGGTCTGAAAGTGCATGAAGAAGCTCTGAAGCGGGGTGTCAAGGTGACCGGTGCGACGGTGCACATTGTCAACGAAATTCCCGACGGGGGAAGGATCCTGCTGCAGAAGGCTGTTTCCATCGAGGAAGGCGATACGCCGGAAATCCTGCAGCGCAGGGTCATGGAACAGGCAGAATGGATACTGCTTCCGCAGGCTGCGGAAATGATCGCAAAACAGATTGAGGAGGAAAAACAATGAAGGCAGTCAACTTATATGATTATCTGAAGGCAAATGAATATCCCGGCCGCGGCATCGCTGTCGGACGCACACCGTGCGGCAGAAAGATGCGCATTGCATACTTCATCATGGGACGCAGCGAAAACAGCCGCAACCGTGTCTTCGTGGAAGAAGGAAAGGGAATCCGTACGGAAGCGTTCGATCCTTCCAAAATGGTTGATCCTTCTCTGATCATCTATGCGCCTGTCCGCGTCATCAATGATACGCAGATCGTTACCAACGGCGATCAGACAGATACGATCTATGAATATCTCGGGCAGGGAAAATCCTTTGAGGATGCACTGCGGACAAGAACATTTGAACCGGATGCGCCCAATTATACGCCGAGAATCAGCGCAGTCGTGAACGGGGCTGCCTATCAGATGTCCGTTCTCAAGAGCGCAGACGGCAATCCGGACAGTGCTCACCGTCAGTTCTTCGACTATACAGACGGTGTGCCGGGCTATGGACATATCGTTCATACCTATAAGGAAAACGGCAATCCGATCCCTTCCTTTGAAGGAGAACCGGTTCTGTTTGAAGTCGTGAAAGAATCCTTCGATGATTTCTCCGACCATGTCTGGGAAGCGCTGAATCCGGACAATAAAGTATCTCTGTTCACCCGTTCCATCGATCTGGAGACCGGTGAAATCAAGACCCGCATCTACAATAAGAACGTTAAATAACAGGAGGATATGATCATGGCAAAAGAACTTGAACTGAAATACGGCTGCAACCCCAACCAGAAACCTTCCCGCATTTTCATGGAGGAAGGCGAACTTCCCGTCACTGTACTCAACGGCAGACCCGGCTATATCAATTTCCTGGATGCACTGAACAGCTGGCAGCTGGTCAAGGAACTCAAGGAAGCCACCGGACTTCCTTCTGCCGCAAGCTTCAAGCATGTATCTCCGGCCGGTGCAGCCGTAGGCACACCGCTGACGGATGTTGAAAAGAAGATCTATTTCACAGGCGACCAGGATCTTTCGCCGATCGCCAGTGCCTATGCAAGAGCCAGAGGCGCAGACCGCATGAGCTCCTACGGCGACTGGTGTGCACTGTCGGATATCTGCGACAAAGATACAGCCCTGCTGATCCGCAAGGAAGTCAGTGACGGTATCATTGCGCCGGGCTACACAGAGGAAGCTCTGGAAATCCTGAAGGCAAAGCGCAAGGGCGGCTATAACGTTGTACAGATCGATCCGGATTATGTACCGGCACCGATCGAGCGCAAGCAGGTATTCGGCGTTACCTTTGAACAGGGACGCAATGAAATCAAGATCGATGAATCGCTGCTTTCCAATATCGTTACGGCAAATAAGGAAATGCCGGATGAAGCCAAGCGCGATCTGATCATTGCCCTGATTACTCTGAAATATACGCAGTCCAACAGCGTTGCATATGCCAAGAACGGTCAGGTCATCGGTGTCGGTGCCGGTCAGCAGTCCCGTGTACACTGCACACGTCTGGCCGGACAGAAGGCGGACAACTGGTGGATGAGACAGAACCCGAAGGTTCTTGCCCTGCCGTTCAGAAGCGATATCCGCAGAGCGGACCGCGACAACACGATCGATGTATATATCGGCGATGAATATGAAGATGTTCTGCGCGACGGCACATGGGAACTGTTTTTTACCGAGAAGCCGGAACCGCTGACAAGAGAAGAAAAGAAGGAATGGCTGGCAAAGAATACCGGTGTATCCCTGGGTTCGGATGCGTTCTTCCCGTTCGGAGACAACATCGAACGTGCGCATAAGAGCGGTGTCTGCTACATTGCCGAGCCGGGCGGATCGATCCGTGATGACAATGTCATTGAAACATGCGACAGATACAATATCGTCATGGCATTCAACGGAGTCAGACTGTTCCATCATTGATAAAGAGGTTGAAAGCCATGAAAGTACTGGTAGTCGGTTCCGGCGGCCGTGAACATGCGGTCATCCGGAAACTGAAAGAAAACAAGACAATTGACGAGATTATCTGCGCACCGGGCAACGGCGGTATTTCCGCGATGGCCAGATGCGCGGATGTCAAGGCGACAGATCTGGAAGGAATGCGTTCCCTTGCGAAAGAAGAACAGGTTGATTTCTGTGTTGTCACACCGGATGATCCCCTGGCTCTGGGCATGGTGGATCTGCTCGAGGCAGACGGCATTCCCTGCTTCGGTCCTTCCAAAGACGCGGCGATCATTGAGGCATCCAAGGTATTCTCCAAGAATCTGATGAAGAAATACGGCATTCCCACCGCTGCCTATGAAGTATTCGATGATGCCCAGAAGGCAGTGGACTATATCCGTACACAGAACAGCTTCCCGGCAGTTATCAAGGCGGATGGCCTGGCTCTGGGCAAAGGCGTTCTGATTGCGCAGACCATGGCGGATGCGGAAGAAGCAGTCAAGGAAATCATGATCGACCAGGCATTCGGCGGAGCCGGTGCCAGAGTTGTCGTGGAAGAATTCATGACCGGACCGGAAGTTTCCGTTCTTGCCTTTACAGACGGAAAGACGATCTGTCCGATGGTCTCTTCCATGGATCATAAGCGGGCCAATGACAATGATCAGGGTCTGAATACCGGCGGAATGGGTACGATCGCACCGTCGCCGTATTACACGGAAGAAACCGCAAAGCAGTGCATGGAGGAAATCTTCGTGCCGACGATGAATGCGATGAATGCGGAAGGCAGAACATTCAGAGGCTGTCTGTATTTCGGTCTGATGCTTACACCGAAGGGACCCAGAGTCGTTGAATACAACTGCCGTTTCGGCGATCCGGAAACACAGGTCGTTCTGCCCCTGCTCGACAGCGATCTGTTTGAAATCATGCAGGCCTGCCGCAACGGCAGTCTCTCGGATATTGATATCCGCTGGAAGGACGGCGCCGCTGCCTGTGTCATCGAGGCATCCGGCGGCTATCCGGAGAGCTACAAAAAGGGATATGAAATTTACGGTCTGGATGAAAACGGCCAGAGAGAAGGCGTCTTTGTCTATCATGCCGGCACAAAGAAAGAAAACGGTGCATATCTGACAAACGGCGGCAGAGTACTGGGCATTACAGCTCTGGGTAAAGATCTGGATGAAGCGCTGGACAGATCCTATGCGGCCGTGAAGGAAATCGGTTTTGAGAATATGCATTACCGTACCGATATCGGCAGAAAGCTGAGGAAACAGTGATGAGTGTATATCGTTGTTTTGTAGAGAAGAAAGCACCGTTTGCGGTTGAGGCGAACGGCGTCAGGAATGACCTGGCAATTGCCCTGCGCAATGACCATGTCAAAGCGGTGCGGGTACTGAACCGCTATGATCTGGAAAATATTACAAAAGAAGATTATGAAGCAGCCCGGTTTACGATTCTTTCGGAACCGCAGGTCGATGACTTCTATGAAGAAACTGCACCGGATGCGGGCGATGCCTGGATCCTGGCGGTGGAATATCTCCCGGGTCAGTTCGATCAGCGGGCAGACAGCTGTGCCCAGTGCATTCAGCTGGCCGCCATGCATGAGCGTCCGGATGTACGCAGTGCCCGTCTGTATTACATCGAAGGCAGTCTGAGCGATGAAGACAAAAGAATCATCCGGGATACGCTGATCAACCCGGTCGAAGCCAGAGAAGCTGCGCTGGAAAAACCGGAAACGATCAAGCAGGTCTATGAAAAACCGGATCTGCCGGAAGTACTGGAAGGATTCGGTGAAAGAAGCGAAGCAGAACTGGAACAGACGATCCGGGAACTGGGTCTGGCAATGGACCTGGCGGATATCGCCTTCCTGCAGAAGTATTTCCGCGAGGAAGAAAAACGCGATCCGTCGATTACGGAAATCCGCGTGATTGATACATACTGGTCCGATCACTGCCGTCATACGACATTCAATACGATCATTGAGAATATCGATATTGAACCGGCTTATATCAGAGAAGCCTATGATGCATATATCGATCTGCGGAAAGAAGTCTATGCCGGAAGAACACCGAAGCCGGTAACCCTGATGGATCTGGGTACGATCGGTGCCAAGGCGCTGAAGAAGGCCGGCAAGCTGACAGACCTGGATGAAAGCGAAGAAATCAATGCATGTTCTGTAAAGATCACGGTCGATGTCAACGGCGAGGATCAGGACTGGCTGCTCATGTTCAAGAATGAGACGCACAACCATCCGACGGAAATCGAGCCGTTCGGCGGTGCTGCGACGTGTCTGGGCGGGGCGATCCGCGATCCGCTGTCAGGCAGAAGCTATGTCTATCAGGCAATGCGTATTACCGGCGCCGGCGATCCGCTCGTACCGGCAGATCAGACCATGAAGGGAAAGCTGCCGCAGCGCAAGATCGTTACGACAGCAGCTCAGGGCTACAGTTCCTACGGCAACCAGATCGGTCTGGCGACGGGTATGGTACATGAGCTGTATCATCCCGGCTATATTGCCAAGAGAATGGAACTCGGCGGTGTCATTGCGGCTGCCCCGGCAGAAAATGTTGTCCGTGAGCGTCCGGAGGCAGGGGATGTTGTCATCCTGCTGGGCGGACGTACCGGCAGAGACGGATGCGGCGGTGCAACCGGTTCTTCCAAGGCGCATAACGTCGAATCGCTGGAATCCTGCGGTGCAGAAGTCCAGAAGGGAAATGCACCGGAAGAAAGAAAGCTGCAGAGACTGTTCCGCAATCCGGAAGCGACCCGTCTGATCAGACGGTGCAATGACTTCGGCGCCGGCGGTGTATCCGTTGCGATCGGTGAACTGGCAGACGGTCTGCAGATCGATCTCAACAAGGTTCCGAAGAAATACGAAGGCCTCAACGGTACGGAACTGGCAATCTCCGAATCGCAGGAGAGAATGGCAGTCGTTACCCGCAAAGAAGATGCGGCGAAGTTCCAGGCACTGGCCGATGCCGAGAACCTGGAAAGTACGATCGTTGCGGTGGTTACCGAAGATCCGCGCATGATCATGACGCTGGACGGCCATAAGATCGTGGATATCTCCAGAGACTTCCTGAATTCCAACGGTGCACCGAAATATACGGATGTATCCGTAGGAAACGAAAAAGAAAGCACGGAACCGGTTTATACAGGTTCTCTGCAGGAGAAACTGGAAGCCCTGGCCGGCGATCTGAATGTCGCATCGCAGAAAGGTCTCTCTGAGAGATTTGACAGTACGATCGGTGCCGGTACAGTACTGATGCCTTTCGGCGGAAAGACACAGCTGACACCGAACCAGGCAATGGCCGCAAAGATTCCGGTGCTGGAAGGCGAAACCAATACAGCATCGCTGATGAGCTGGGGCTATGATCCGTATCTCTGTTCGCAGTCTCCGTATAAAGGCGCCATGGCTTCGGTCATTGAGTCGGTTGCGAAGATCGTTGCGGCAGGCGGTTCCTACCACCATGCCTGGATGAGTTTCCAGGAATACTTCGGCAGAGTCAATAAAGATCCGAAGAGATGGGGTCTGCCGTTCGGAGCCCTGCTGGGCGGTCTGAAGGCGCAGATGGAACTGGAAATCGCATCCATCGGCGGCAAGGATTCGATGAGCGGATCCTTCGAAGATATCGATGTACCTCCGACCCTGGTTGCCTTTACGGTATCGACCGCAAAAGCAGACAGAATCGTTTCACCGGAATGGAAGAAGGCAGGCAGCGTGATTTCTGTCATCCGTCCTTCCTGTGATGAAAACGGATGTCCTGATTTTGCGAGTGTACGCAAGGTCTTTGACTGTGTCGAAACACTGATCAAAGAGGATAAGGTCCTGTCCGCATGGACACTGGAACGCGGCGGCATCGCCGAAGCGATTCTCAAGTGTGCAATGGGCAACCGGATCGGTCTGAAACTGGAAACAGAAGAGAATCTGTTTGATAAGTGCTATGGCGCATTCATCCTTGAAAGCGCAGAACCGGTTGAAGGTGCAGAGATCATCGGCCGTACCATTGATGCATATGAACTGCAGACCGCAGAGGGAACGGTTTCTCTGGCTGCGCTGCAGGAAATCTATGAGAAGAAGCTGCAGCCGGTCTATCCGTATACCGATGTCAATCCGGAAGTAAAAATCGATCCGGTCAGCTATACTGAAGGCAAGCCGATGCATGCGTCCTATACATGTGCAAAGCCGCATGTACTGATTCCGGTATTCCCGGGTACGAACTGCGAATATGATACAGCCCGTGCCTTTGAAAGAGCAGGAGCGGAAGCGGAGATCTTCGTCATCCGCAATCTGACATCGAAGGATATCGAAGAAAGCGCAGAGAAGTTTGCAGAAGCGATCAGAAACAGCCAGATCATTGCCGTACCGGGCGGATTCTCGGGCGGTGATGAACCGGACGGATCGGGCAAATTCATTACGGCATTCTTCCGCAATCCGCTGGTCAAGGAAGCAGTCACGGAACTGCTGGATGAAAGAGAAGGTCTGATGCTCGGTATCTGCAACGGCTTCCAGGCACTGATCAAGCTCGGTCTTGTCCCGTATGGCAGGATCATCGATGTGGATGAGAACTGTCCGACCCTGACATTCAATACGATCGGACGCCACCAGTCGATGCTGGTAAGAACAAGAACGGCTTCCAATCTCTCGCCATGGCTGCGCTATGCCAATGTCGGCGATATCCATACCGTTGCCATTTCCCATGGCGAAGGAAGATTCGTTGCGAACGAAGACGTACTGAAAGAACTGATCGCCAACGGCCAGATCATGTCGCAGTATGTCGATCTCGATGACAATCCGACATCGGATGTCCGCTACAACCCGAACAATTCAGTTCTCGCCATTGAAGGCATTACTTCAAAGGACGGCAGAGTTCTCGGCAAGATGGGACACAGCGAGCGTTCCGGCAGGGACCTCTACAGAAATATCCCGGATCAGAATCAGGAAGATCTGATCTTCCGGGGTGCAGTGGATTATTTCCGTTAATACAAAAATGAAATGCCTCTTTCATTAGAAGGAGGCATTTCATCTGTACAGATCTTCCAGTGTACAGCGGATCATGTCATCCGGTACATTGTCTGCAGATCTGCTGCGCGCACCTGTTCAATTTCTTTTTGTACAGGTCCGTCAGCTGCAGGTCTGTTTTTATATTCGGCTTCACAGAAACCGGCTTGACGGGCATTTGAATGGATGTGCCGGGGATGTTTGCTGTTTACCCGCATTGCAGGACAATGTACACTAAAAGTAGATATGAAAGACAGAACAGAATTCAATACAATCCTGAAGCCGTATCTTTCCCATCCGAAGGTGCAGCAGATGAAGGAATACTGCGCCCATGGCAGGATCAGTGTTCTTGCGCACAGTCTCGGTGTTGCGGATATGGCATATAAACTGGACCGGAGATTCGGATCAAAGTCAGATCTGCAGGTGCTTCTGACCGGTGCTTTACTGCATGATTTCTATCTGTATGACTGGCATGACGCAAAGCTGTCATTCAATATCTTTAAGATGCACGGGTATACACATCCCTCTGCCTCATGCAGGAATGCGGTGGAGACGTTCCATGTGGATGAAAGAACACAGGAAGTGATCCGCTGCCATATGTGGCCGCTGACCCTTCGCAGCGTGCCCAGACACCGGGAGGCAGTCCTCGTATGTATCGCGGATAAGCTGTGTGCCCTGAAGGAGACATTTCACAGATGATTGCGAAATATATCATATATTTTATGATCATGGGTATGATCGGCTATCTCTATGAATGCACTGCCATGACACTGTGGCTGGGGAGATGGGATAACCGGGGTTCATTATACGGACCGTTCATTCCCATCTATGGGGCAGGTGCTCTGATCGGAACGCTGCTGTTTACGTATGTACTGCCGGATCATTCGCCGCTGCTTGTTTTTATGATCGGCATGTGCGGAAGCGCTCTGCTGGAATATCCTGTTCACTGGCTGATCGAGAAGTATCTCCATACCTCCTACTGGAATTATTCGCGTTCACCGCTGAATCTGCACGGACGCATCTGCCTGCCGGCTGCGGTCGGATTCGGGGTCGGTGTCATTGTGATCATCTACGGAATCAACCGGATCCTGATTCCGTGGATCGCAGGTCTCTCCGATCAGACAGCTGCGGCCATTGCCGGAATCTTTCTTGTTCTGTTTGTTTCGGATATTGTCCTGTCATTCCGCAGTGTAAGGGGAAAAAGGAATTTCCTGGATGCGCTGGAAGAAAGAATCAATGCGGGGATGACTGCGCTGATTGCAAAATTCATCAATGAATCGCATAGCTTCGACCGGTATTTCTTCTTTGTGGTGGATAAGATTTCATCTGTTTTCAAATGAAAAGACCGGTCATTGACCGGCCGTAAACCAGTTATAGGCAATGCCCAGTTCATTCACCAGGAAATCGCTTTTCTGATGAACCAGCGCATCATAGGTATTCTTTAAAGAAACAAGATCATCCGGATCATAGTTTTCCAGGATCTGCGAGGCATCGATACAGTAGCATTCGCCGCTGTATCCCTTCGCCCAGATCCTGTTTTTTTCTTCATCCAGGTATACGCCTTCGACCGGTTCCCTGATCAGGCCGCATTGATATATGACGGCGTCGTGTTTCTGGTCCGTGATAACCAGGGTGCCATCCGGTTCTGCCTGGACGCGCAGGGATGCGTCCTGTGAAGTATAGACCGGTTTCATGAATTCAATGGTTTTCTGATCCGGTGTGCTCAGGATTGCAGGGAGGGGATTGTTCCAGACATAGACATCGCCTGCTTCTGTAATGGCACAGATATTTCCGGTTTCATCAAAGCGGATGTCCCTGATATCTCTGTAACAGCAGCGCAGCGGTATCAGGTCCAGTCCGTGATTCAGATCATACAGGTATGCATCTCTTCCGCATGCGGCCGCAAGATATCCGTTCTGACATGCATATGCCGTAACAGGAGAAGATGTCATCAGATTGACCGTCTCTTCTGCGGTGTTTTCCGGTGCATCCTGATGGACAATGATCTGACCGAGCGTACCGGAACATTCGATTGTATATCCTTCGGCTGCTGTCTGGGCAGGCAGACTCTGTATTCTTTGTGCTTCGGCAGTGCCGGCCGGATAGAAGCCGGCGGGGAATACGGTATCCAGGGCATCTGTGTATTTCTCATACAGCAGGGCAAAGTATTCTCCGTAATCGGATGTATCTTCTGCCATCATGGTCAGTGCCCGGAGTTCATCGTAACGGATTTCATCGGTGATTCTGTCCAGGTTCTTCAATGCGGCGATATGCGCGTCCGCATCGTCCTTTTCCCGTTTGTAATATACATTGGCCAATACGCTGCCAAGGATCATGACTGCCGCAAAGGCAATTGCCAGCGGCCGTTTGATTCTGTCCCAGGCAGTAATTCTGCGGGCTTTTTTCAGGAATGACTGAATGCCTGCATACAGCTGCGGCATGTTCGATGCATAATGCAGTTCCTCTGCCAGTGCACTGCTTTTCTGCAGTCTCTGACGGAAGTCATCGGCGTCTTTTCTTTTCCGGTAGCGGGGGATGCCGGCGGATGATCCGCGGCTGTTCTGCATGGCACTGACCGAAGAAAGCAGCCAGGTGCGCAGTCCGTTCTGTTCATTGCCATAGACATCCGACTGTGCCCATAACAGAATCAGATCAACCGTTTCATCGATCATCTGCTGTGAGAGAAGAAGTTCGGCATTGGCTTCATAGCAGGGAATCGCGAGATTCTGAATCAATCTGTATTCTTTCTGGCAGGGAACGGATTTCTGCCAGTATAAAGAACGGAATACAACGGCTCCGGCAGAATTGTGCAGGGCTTCTTCAATGGCCGCAAACCATTTGGTGGAAAACGGAATGCCGGATCCTTTGCCGGAAATGTCCTGCCATACATTCAGGCCTTTTTCTCTCAGTTTTTCCACAATGATTCCGACGGCCGCAGAGTCTCTGCGGGAATAGGAAATAAAGATATGGTTCATGTTATTCCCACTCCTTTCCGTCGCCGCCCGGCATCAGTCCGATACGGATGTCCTTTTTGAGCTGTTCGCTGACTGAATCCAGAAGTTCCTGTGTGAAATAGCCATGCATTCTGACTTTTTCATTCATCCGGTCAAGCAGATTCTCTTCACCGCTGTGGGTGCGGCAGCGGATTTCTGCCTGCCAGTAATTGCCGGCTGCGTCTTTGATCAGATAGCAGTCTTCTGTTTCAATGATTTCCGTGACGGCGCTGTGCGAGGGAAGCTGCAGGTATGTGTCCTCATACCAGGTTCCGTCATAATCCAGGGATATTTCCCGGAACTGTCCGTCATCGGTTCCGACCAGAAGACACAGACCGTCACTCATGGTACCCAGGACAGTCACATCGCCGCTCCATGAAAGAGGCTGTTTATCAAAAACGTGTGTGTTTTCTTCCCGGCTGTACGGATCGCTCAGTGCGCCGCCGGTATAGCGGCGGTGGCCACCGTCCAGAATGTACTTCTGTTCGTTTCCGTTGACGCAGAAGGTAAAGCGTACAAGTTGGTCGGTATAGGATATATTCTTCATATATTCCTGACCGGCAGGGGAGGTGTCCGTAAATCTCTGCAGGACACTGCCTTCATCAATTTCCGTTACAGGCAGAAGATGATCGATGTACTGGCAGTGCCAGGCTCCGTCCGCATAGCAGAAGATGGTATATTTTCCGGCGCCGAGATACGATATATCTTCAAAGCCGCTCAATACCGTACCCAGATCGATTCCCTGACGGAAATCATACAGATGGGTTCCTTTCAGAGAATCATAATAGGCAAATACCGAGTCATTGATACAGGTCAGGAACCTGACATCCGGCAGTTTCAGTCCGACGGTAAAGAATTCCTTTGATTCTTTGTCCAGTACGGTGATGTTTCCTTCCGGATCCGCAAATACCATATAGGTTTCATATACAGCGGCTGTACAGTCTTCTTTACAGGGAGTGCCGGTATTGTATCCGGTCAGTTCACCGTTCTCGTTTCTGTAATAGAAGCACATTTCATTGTTGATTTCATGGGCAAGTGCCGGACCGTTTTCATTCACAAAGACGGAATGGATTTTATATGTACTGCCGGCCATCGTTTCTTCAGTAATATAGGAAACAAGTCTGAGAGGATCTGTTCCAAAGAAGAAGACATTTGCGTCATCGTAAATAATGATCTGTCCGGGTGCACTGAGAATATGAATATCCGTGTTTCCCGTAAACGGATACTGTACATTGTTTGTCAGCCACTGACCCGCTTCCGCATCGCCGAAGTAGATGACATTCTCGCTGTTTACCGCAATGACCACGCCGTTGTCACCATCGACATGATATGCTTTTGTATCGTTTTCCCCGGAAGAAAATGATTCATTGATCTTTCCGGTCCATGTATCCCAGATCAGGATTTCATGGTTTTCGGAAACGGTCATGAGATACCGTTCATCATTGAGCAGCTTCGGGTCATACAGCCGGTATTTATAGTTGTATCCGGTCGGGGTCGTTGTCCAGGAATAGTCCAGTGTTTCGGTCATCTGATTGAACAGGGCACCGCGGGTATAGCCGTCGATCAGAGGGTTGTCAATGCCGTCGCTCAGCAGAATGAATGTCTCTGCGGCTTTGGCTTCCGTTGTTTTCTGCCCGAGCAGTGCGCTCTCTCTGGCAGCCCGCTGAATCGTATTGATCAGATACCAGGCGGCTATGGCAAATAACACAAAGATCACCGCAAGCAGGGCAACAGTGATTCTGCTGCGCAGGGTACGGTAAAAGATCTTTCTGGCGTATGTTCTGGATTCTGTCAGATAGTCTTTCATCTGATGAAGCTGTTCGATGAAGCGTTCATCGTTCTCATTGGTCAGTTTTGTATCGATGGCACGCAGATACTTTTTTGCTTTGCCGTAATCGGAAATCAGGAAGCTGTCTGTCTCACCGGCAAGGAGCCATGCATTCATATTGACCTGTACGGCATTTCTGATTTCATAGAAGTCTTTATCCAGCAGCAGTGAATCGAGAATGTTTTCATTCAGGGATTCATCGATCCGGATGAAATTGAGCTCCTCGATCTTCGGCGGGATGACTTCGGGATCATTGTAATCTGCGTTGACGATCGCTCCGCATGGGACCAGACGCATGGATGCAGGAAGCGCACGTACTTCTTTCTGCCATTCTTGGTCGGCAGCTGCTTCATCGGACACAATAATGACCGCAGCGTTCTGAGCAGTTCGCAGCTGTGAAGCATGTTCCTGCAGATATGCGCCTATGTGTTCCGCGATATCTTTCTGCGCAGCCGTATAAATAATCTGAATATTCCGGAATAATTCTTTCATGGTTTTTTCCTTTGAATATATTATGCATGCTTAACAGGGAAAATGGTATTTGCCATATTAGAAAAACGCATCCGAAGATGCGTATACGGTAATAAACTGTTTTCATTTCATCATTCATGAATAAGCGCAGTCACTTCTTCCGCTGTCATATGAAAGTCATCTGCCAGTTTCCGGATGATGCTTTCATCGCTCAGACCAGGCGCAAGCTGCTTAAAACTGGTGAAACAGTACAGAATATTCTTCTCTCTCAGTTCTTTGCGT